>JBBRIY010000412.1:0-2621 GCA_038220215.1 Propionibacteriales bacterium | reverse complement strand
GGCGACCTGCAGGCAACCTGCCAGGTGGGCTACGTCATCTGGGCTTCGATGGCCGCTTTCCTGCTGTGCCTGATCCCCGCCCTGCTCCTGCTCAAGCTCGACTGGTGGCTCTGGGCCGCCGTGGCCGCCGGTACCGGGTACCTGATCGCCGTGGACCAGGCGACAGAGTGGTGGTGGTGGGTGGCCGGGGCCCTGGTGCCGGCCGCCGCGGCGCTGGCCAGTGCGAACTGGGGCGCAGGACGGCTCGTCAGGCGGTGGCAGCTGGTCGCCCTTGTCGTACTCGACGCCGGGGCGCTGGCCGCCCTGGTGTGGTGGTATTCCACCAGCTGAAGCCGGCATCCCTGACGCCAGCCGGGGACAGCAAAAGGGCCCGGCCGAAGCCGGGCCCTTCTTTGGTCTAGCTCAGAGGACGCTGATGTTCGCGGCCTGCAGGCCACGCTGGCCCTGCTGGGTGTCGAAGGAGACCTTGTCGCCCTCGTTCAGCGAACGGAAACCGTTGGAGTTGATCGCGGAGAAGTGCGCGAACACGTCGGCGGAGCCGTCCTCCGGAGCGATGAAGCCGAAGCCCTTGTCAGCGTTGAACCACTTGACGGTGCCTGTAGCCATGATGTTTTCCTTTGTGAGGGAAGTGGAGCAACGCGGTTGCGATGCTCTGGTGATGCAGTTGCAATGAACGCTTCCCGAAAGGACTACCTGCGCCGGTGAACCGGCGGTTTAACCAAACAAGTAAACGAAGATTCGCACCAAACAACGATCCGAGCTTATCAGCCGGGTGGTCAGGAGCCGAATCGGACGCGCCGCACTGGGTGGACGGGTGGGTGGACGAGGCGTCCACCACCCGCGTAGAATCGAACAAACATTCGATAATCTGGAGGTGGGACGGTGGCCAATCTCGCCGAACGCAGCAGCCGGCGCGAACCGGCACAGGCCTACACCCCACCGGGGTGGCCGGGGCGGGTCCGTCCGCCGAACACGCCCGACTGGGAGGCGACGGCCGCGGCGTTCCTGCTGGACTGCTGCCCGGCGGACTACCGGGCCTACCCCGTGCTGCGACGCCACCCGGTGGTGCTGGCCCGCTTCGCAGCGGAATTCGTGGAGTCTCAGGTTCGCGCCAGCGCCGACGGCCTGGCCGGCGTCCGCACGAGCCTCGCCGACCACGTCCCCCCGGAGGTGGTGCAATCGGCAGCAGAAGCCTGGGCAGAGCAGGGTGCGCGACTGGTGCGGCTGCGTCGTGAGGTGGGTCTGGTGGAGGAGGCTTTGCGTGGCAAGGTCTTCGTTCGCAAGCTCTGACATAGACTCGTGCGGTGCCCCTGCTCGATGAGATCAACGGTCCGGACGACCTGCGCGACCTGACCCCGGAGCAGCTGCGACAGCTGGCCGAGGAGATCCGCGCGTTCCTGATCACCAATGTCAGCCGGACCGGTGGCCACCTGGGGCCCAACCTGGGCGTCGTGGAACTCACGCTCGCCCTGCACCGCGTATTCGAGTCACCGAGCGACGCCATCGTGTTCGATACCGGGCACCAGAGCTACGTGCACAAGATCCTCACCGGCCGCAGGGACCTGTTCCCGACGCTGCGGCAGCCCGGTGGCCTCTCCGGCTACCCGAGCCGGGCCGAGTCCCCGCACGACTGGGTGGAGAACTCCCACGCGTCCGCATCGCTGTCCTGGGCTGACGGCCTGGCGAAGGCGAACCGGCTGCAGGGCAGGGATCGGTTCGTCGTCGCCGTCATCGGTGACGGAGCCCTCACCGGTGGCATGGCCTGGGAGGCGCTGAACAACATCGCCGTCGCCGGCGAGGAACGCCTTGTCATTGTGGTCAACGACAACGGCCGCTCCTACACCCCGACGGTCGGCGGTATCGCGACACAGCTCTCCCTGCTGGGCAAGCAACTGTCGGCGATCCGGACCGACCGGCGCTACGAACGGACGCTGCAGCGCATCAAGGATGCCGTGCGAAACGCCCCGATGATCGGGCAGATGGTCTACGGGTTGATGCACGGGTTCAAGATGGGCGTGAAGGACGTGCTGGCGCCGCAGGGCATGTTCTCCGACCTCGGCCTGAAGTACGTCGGGCCCATCGACGGCCACGACCTGGAGGCCGTCGAGCTCGCGCTGCACCAGGCGAAGAAGTTCGCAGCGCCGGTGCTGGTGCACTGCATCACGCAGAAGGGCCGCGGGTTCAAGGCTGCCGAGGAGAACGAGCAGGACCGCTTCCACGCCGTCGGGAAGATCGACGAGGTCACCGGTGAGTCCCTCGCAGAGCTGGGCATCCGCACCTGGACCGACGCCTTCGGCGACGAGCTGGCGCGGATCGGCGCGACCAACCCGGCCGTTGTCGCCATCACCGCCGCCATGCTGCACCCGACAGGGCTCGACCAATTCGCGCGCCACTTCCCGGAACGCACGTTCGATGTCGGCATCGCCGAGCAGCACGCCGTCACCTCCGCTGCCGGCCTGGCCGCCGGAGGCCTGCACCCGGTGTTCGCCGTCTACGCCACCTTCCTGAACCGAGCCTTCGACCAGGTGTTGATGGACGTCGCCCTGCACCGCCTCGGCGTCACCTTCGTCCTCGACCGCGCCGGGGTCACCGGGCCGGACGGACCCAGCCACAACGGCATG
>JBBRIY010000411.1:0-2628 GCA_038220215.1 Propionibacteriales bacterium | reverse complement strand
CGCGACCGGGACGGGTTCGGCCGGACGTTCATCGATGTCGAACCAACCGTGCTCCGTGACGACGTGCTGACGCAGCTGGAAACCCTGGCGGAGGCGTGCACCGCGGCCGGCACCCGGGTGGCCTACGTGAAGCCTCATGGCGCGCTCTACCACGCGATCTGTGACCATCCCGGCCAGGCTGGCGCAGTCGTGGACGCCATGGCCTCCTTCGACGCCAACCTGCCCCTGCTCGGCCTTCCCGGCACGGTGGCCACCCGCCGGGCAGCGGACGCCGGCCTGCGCACCGTCACCGAGGCCTTTGCCGACCGTGCCTACACCGCTGACGGCAGGCTGGTGCCACGCGGCCAGGAGGGCGCGGTGTTCCGCGACCCGGACCTGGTGGCGGACCGGATGCTCGAGCTCATCACGACAGGGGCGGTCGAAGCCATCGACGGGACCCGCGTCGCGGTGTCGGCCGAGTCGATCTGCGTGCACGGTGACTCCCCCGGGGCGGTCGCGATGGCACAGAACGTGCGCGCGAGGCTGGCTGCGGCCGGCGTGACCCTCGCGCGGTTCGCCTGATGCGACTTCTGCGCTTCGGCGAACTGGCCATGCTGCTGGAATGCGAGCTGCCCGCCCAGGGTGCTGCCCTGCAGGCAGCCGTTGCGGCGCTGGACCTCCCCGTCACCGACCTGGTGCCGGGAGCACGGACACTGCTGGTGCGGGTGGCCGAGGCGGCCGACTACCGACCGGTGTGGCTGCGGCTCGAGGACTTCCTTGCCGAACCCCTGCCACCCGCTCCGGCCGCCACTGCGGGGCAGACGGTGACGATCGCGGTGCACTACGACGGGCCCGATCTCGCGCAGGTGGCAG
Source organism: Propionibacteriales bacterium (assembly GCA_038220215.1). Classification (GTDB taxonomy): domain Bacteria; phylum Actinomycetota; class Actinomycetes; order Propionibacteriales; family Propionibacteriaceae; genus Propionicimonas. The sequence continues at coordinate 1,776 of JBBRIY010000411.1, read as the reverse complement.
CACTGACCGGCCTGGACGCTGCGGAGGTTGTGGCAGCCCACACCGGGTTGCCATGGCGCGTGGCCTTCGGCGGCTTCGCCCCGGGCTTCGCCTACCTCGACAGTGGTGACCCGCGCCTGGTGGTGCCGCGGCTGGAGACGCCGCGAACGGCGGTGCCGGCCGGCGCGGTCGCGCTCGCGGACGGCTATTCGGGGATCTACCCGCGATCATCACCTGGCGGCTGGCAGCTGATCGGACGCACGTCCGCCGTCCTCTGGGACGCGGACTCGGAACCGCCGGCCCTGCTGTTGCCCGGCTGGTGGGTGCAATTCGTTGCGGTGCACGAATGAGCCTTGTGGTGCGGCGACCGGGGCCGCTGTCCCTGGTCGAGGATGCCGGGCGGCCGGGCCACGGAGCAATCGGGGTGAGCCCTTCCGGGGCAGCGGACCGGGGGTCTTTCGCCGCCGGCGCCCGCCTGGTGGGCAATGATCCGGCCCGGCACGCCGCGATCGAGACCACCCTCGGCGGGCTGGTTGTCGAGGCCGTGAGCGAGTTGACCGTTGCCCTGACCGGGGCTGCCTGCCCGGCGGCGGTGGACGACCGGCCCGTGGCCTGGGGGCAGGCTTTCGTGCTCGCGGCAGGGCAGGTGCTCGCCCTCGGCCCGCCCCGGGCCGGCCTGCGGAGCTACCTGTCCGTGGCGGGCGGTATCGACCTGTTGCCCGTCCTCGGCTCCCGCTCGACCGACGTCCTCTCCGGCCTGGGCCCGCCCCTCCTCACCGCCGGCATGTTCCTGCCCGTAGGAGATGAGCGCTGGTCAGGTGCATCAGTCCCTGAGCCTCTCGGAGAGCCCGCCGGCACCCCTGTCGTCCAGTTCCTTTCCGGCACCCTTCAGATCCTTCCCGGCCCGCGCACCGACTGGCTGGACGACATCGAGCCGCTGACCACCACCTGGCAGGTGTCCCCCGCCAGCAACCGGGTCGGGATCCGCCTCACTGGCCCGAAGCTGGTGCGAAACCCGGCCCGGTCCGGCGAACTGCCCAGTGAGCCGCTGGTCCGGGGCGCAATGCAGCTTCCGCCGTCAGGGCAACCGGTGGTCTTCGGCCCCGACCACCCCACCACCGGCGGCTACCCGGTGATCGCAGTACTCACCGAGGCTGCCAGCGACCGCCTGGCGCAATGCCGACCCGGAGACCTCGTCACCCTCGTGTGGTCCAGCCCCCCCGAGTTGTCAGAATCACGGGACGCTATAGCACCCTGAGGTTCTGACAAGTCGGTTAGTGGATCGCCGCCCGCCAGGCGAACGGGCCCAGGTGGCGGACGCGTTCGGTGGCGACGGCGACGGCTGAACCCAACGCGTCCACCCGGTCGAGGCCAGCTGCAAGACCGTGGCAGTAGGCGCCGTGCAGCACATCGCCGGCTCCGGTGGTGTCGACGGCGGTGACCTTCCCCGGCTCGATCGAACCGGACGTGGCCGCTGTCCACCAGTGCAGGGCGTGGCCACCATGGCTGACGGCCACCAGTTGGGGGCCCCGGGACAGCAGGCTGCGGGCGCCCAGCCAGTCCGGGTGTACGTAGTCGGCCGAGCAAATCACGTCGGTCGTGAAGGCGAGGATCTCATCGAAGACCGGCTTGTGCGAGCCGGCGTCGACCACGACGGGCACCCCGTCCGAGGCGAGGGCAGCCGATCGGGCAAGGGCTGGATGGTGGCCGTCGACCAGCACCACGTCGATGCCGGTGAGGTCAGGCCCGGCGATCTTGCCGAAGGCCGGGGTGTGTGCCGATCCGCTGACCACGGCC
>JBBRIY010000410.1:0-2640 GCA_038220215.1 Propionibacteriales bacterium | reverse complement strand
GTCCGGCTCTCCGGAGTGCACGACGTACGGCCGTCCGGCCACGTCCACGACACAGTGCGCGAGCGCCTCGTCCAGCGGAACGGTGGCGTCGGCGAAGCGCCGGATGCCGGCCTTGTCGCCCAGTGCCTCGGCGAAGGCCTGACCGAGGACGATCGCGGTGTCCTCGATGCTGTGGTGGCCGTCGATGTGCAGGTCGCCGGTCGTGGTGATCTCGAGATCGATCAGCGAGTGCTTGGCCAGCGCCGTCAGCATGTGGTCGTAGAAGCCGACGCCGGTGCTGATTTCTGCCTTGCCGGTGCCGTCGAGGTTCAAGGCAACCCGAACCTGCGACTCGCTGGTGCGTCGCTCCTTCACCGCCGTGCGCGGGTCACTCATCGGATCTCCTCCATCACTTCTGCGAGAGCGGTGTAGAACCGCTCGGTCTCCACCGGTGTCCCGGCCGAGACGCGCAGCCAGCCCGCCGGGCCGGTGACCCGTACGAGTACGCCACGGTCGAGCAACCGCTGCCAGACATCATGGCGGTCGGCGAACGGACCGAACAAACAGAAGTTGGCGTCCGAGTCGATCACCTCGACCCCGAGTTGAGGCAACCGGAAGAGCATCCGGTCCCTGGTGGCCCGCAACTCCTCCACCTGGGCGAGCAACTCCGGCGCATGCGCCAGCGCCACCAGCGCCACCGCCTGGGTCTGTGCGGACAGGTGGTACGGCAGCCGGACGATGCGGCAGGCATCGACGATCGCCGGCGCTGCGGCCAGGTAGCCGACCCGTCCACCGGCCAGTGCGAAGGCCTTGCTCATGGTGCGGGAGACGACGAGGTTGCCGTAGCGGTCGAGCAGGGTGAGCGCCGTCCGCTCCGGACGATGCGCGAACTCCTGGTACGCCTCGTCGACCACGACGATTGCCTCCGTCCCGGCGAGCACCTCCTCGATCACCCCCAGCGACGTGGTCGTGCCGGTCGGGTTGTTCGGCGTGGTGATCACCACGACGGACGGATGGTGCTCGGCGATCGCCGCCAGGACGGTGGCTGCGTCGAGGGTGAAGTCGGGCAAGCGCGGCACCGTCACGTACCCGGTGTGGGTGTTGCGGGCGTACTCGGGATACATCGAATACGTCGGGGTGAAGCTCAGCACCTTCCGTCCCGGGCCACCGAAGGCCTGCAGCAGGTGCGTCATCACCTCGTTGGAGCCGTTCGCGGCCCAGATGTGGGAAGCGTCCAGGCCATGCCCGAGGTAGCCGGCCAGCGCCGAGCGCAGCGCCGCGGCCTCACGGTCGGGATACCGGTTCAGAAGGTGGGCAGACACCGCCTCAGCCATCTCCGCACGCACCGCGTCGCTCGGCGGGTACGGGTTCTCGTTGACATTCAGTCGCACCGGCACGTCGAGTTGCGGGGCGCCGTAGGGCTCCTCCCCCACCAGTTCGGGACGCAAGGGCAGTTGCGCAAGGCTGACGTCGGGCTTCACGACTGCACCGCCGGCCGCCGGATGGTGACCGCAGCGCCGTGGGCAGGCAGGTCCTCCGCAGCTGCAAAGATCTCCACCACGTCGGCCACCTCCAGAAGGGCGGCCTCGGAGTAGTCGATGACGTGCATCTGCTTGCGGAAGCTGTGCACATTCAGCCCCGAGGAGTGGCAGGCGCACCCGGCTGTCGGCAGGACGTGCGTCGAGCCGGCGCTGTAGTCGCCAAGGGACACCGGGGAGAAGGAACCGACGAAGATCGCGCCGGCGTTGTTCACCCGCGCGGCGACCGCTGCCGCGTCCGCGGTCTGGATCTCCAGGTGCTCCGCTGCATAGGCATCGACGACGGCCAGCCCCTGCTCCACATCGTCGACCAGCACGATCGCCGACTGCCGACCGGTGAGAGCCGTGCGGACCCGCTCGATGTGCCGCGTTGCGGCGACCTGCGGTTCGAGTTCGGCCTGGACGGCCTCGGCCAGAGCGACCGAGTCGGTCACCAGCACGGACGCGGCCATCGGGTCGTGCTCAGCCTGCGAGATCAGGTCGGCGGCGACGAAGCGGGCGTCGGCCGTCGCATCGGCCAGGATCGCGATCTCCGTCGGTCCGGCCTCGGAGTCAATGCCGATGCGTCCGCGTAGCAACCGCTTGGCCGCAACGACGTAGATGTTGCCCGGACCGGTCACCAGGTCGACCCCCGCGCACAGCCCCGGAACGCCGTACGCGAACATGGCGATCGCCTGGGCACCGCCGACGGCATAGACCTCCTCGACACCCAGCAGGTGGCACACCGCAAGGATGTTCGGGTGCGGCAGCCCGCCGAACGCCGCCTGCGGTGGGCTCGCAACGGCGATCGACCCGACGCCGGCCACCTGGGCCGGCACGACGTTCATCAGCACGCTGGAGGCCAGCGGCGCCAACCCCCCCGGCACGTAGAGCCCGACCCGGCCGACCGGAACGATGCGCTGCTCGACGATGGCTCCGGGCCCGAGTTCGACGCGCACCGGCACGATCGCTGCCTCCGCCACGGCCACCGTGCGACGCCGGTCGATCGCCTCGACGAAGGCCGCCCGGAGGTTCGGGGCAAGCCCGGCCTCCGCTGCGGCCAGCGCGTCAGCAGGGACGCGGAAGCTCGCCGGCACCACGTGGTCGTAGCGTTCGGAGAACTCGGCCAACGCAGCGATGCCCC
>JBBRIY010000409.1:0-2656 GCA_038220215.1 Propionibacteriales bacterium | reverse complement strand
GGCGGTGGTGAACCTCCCCCGCTGACGGCAGCGGCCACCCGCGGGGTCCCGCGGCGGTAGGATTCCCTGCCTGACCAGGAGGAACCATGACCGACCACCGCACGCTCAGCGCCACCCAGCTGCAGGCTGTCGAGCAGATCGAGGCCTATGGCTCGCACAACTACCATCCGCTGCCTGTCGTGATCGAGAGCGGTTCGGGTGCCTGGCTCACCGACGTCGACGGCAACCGGTACCTCGACTTCCTTTCCGCCTACTCGGCGGTGAACTTCGGCCATTCGAACCCCGACCTCGTGAAGGTCGCCGTCGAGCAGCTGGCCAAGGTCTCGATCACCTCCCGCGCGGTCTACTCGGCCACCTACGGGCCGTTCATCGAGGCCCTCGCGAAGCTGTGCGGCAAGGAGATGGTGCTGCCGATGAACACGGGCGTCGAAGCCGTCGAATCCTCGCTCAAGCTGGCCCGAAAGTGGGGCTACGAGGTGAAGGGCGTGCCGGAGGACATGGCCAACATCATTGTGATGGAGGGCAACTTCCACGGCCGCACGATCAGTGTGATCTCGTTCTCCTCCGACGAAGACGCGACCACCAGCTACGGCCCCTTCACGCCGGGCTTCGTGAAGGTGCCCTACGGCGACCTCGTGGCCATTGAGGCGGCCATGGATGAGAACACGGTGGCGATCCTCGTCGAGCCGATTCAGGGAGAGGCCGGCGTGATCACGCCGCCGCCGGACTACCTTCCCGGCGTCCGGGCGATCGCCGACCGGCACAACGTCCTGATGATCGCAGACGAGATCCAGTCGGGTCTCGGCCGCACCGGGAGCACCTTCTATTGCGAACAGGTCGGCGTCGTCCCGGACCTCTACCTGCTCGGCAAGGCGCTCGGCGGCGGCGTCGTGCCGGTGTCGGCGGTCGTCGGCAACGCCGACGTCCTCGGACTGCTCAAGCCCGGCCAGCACGGTTCCACCTTCGGCGGCAACCCGCTGGCGGCCGCCGTCGGTCTCGCCGTCGTCCGGCTGCTGGAGACCGGTGAGATGCAGCGTCGTTCCCGCGAGCTCGGCGCCCACCTGCATGAACGGCTCACGGGACTGCTCGGGCACGGCGTCATTGAGGTGCGTGGCATCGGGCTCTGGGCCGGCGTCGACATCGATCCGGCGCTGGGTAGCGCCCGGAGCATCTGCGAGGCAATGCTGACCAAGGGTGTGATCGCGAAGGACACCCACGGCTCGACGATCCGGATGGCGCCGCCCCTGGTGATCACGCGGGCGGAGATCGATCTCGCCGTCGACGCGCTGGCGGAGTGCATCGCGGAAGCCCGGATGACGACTCCGGAGCTCCTGCTGAACCACTGACCCCGTCCACAGACAGCAAAGAGCGCCACCGTCCCCCCGGACCGGTGGCGCTCTGTTTGGGCTAGTACCGCCCTGGCGACGGGTGTCGCTCAGGCGGCCTTGACCGCGGAAACCTCGAGCTCGAGGGTGACCTTGTCAGCGACCAGCACGCCGCCGGTCTCCAGCGCTGCGTTCCAGGTGAGGCCCCAGTCCTTGCGGTTCACGACGATCTGGCCCTCGAATCCCGCGCGGCTGTTGCCGAAGGGATCAGTGGCGACGCCACCGAACTCGAAGGGGATGGCCACGGACTTGGTGATGCCCTTGATGGTCAGGTCGCCGGTCACGAGGACGGCGTCGTCGGCGGTGATGTCGAAGCCGGTGCCGACGAAGGTGATGGTCGGGAAGGTGGCTGCGTCGAAGAAGTCGGGGCTGGCGAGGTGGCCGTCGCGGTTGGCGTCACGCGTATCGACGCTCGCAGTCTGAATGGTGACCTCGAGGGACGAGGCGGCCGGGTCGGCGCCGTTGATGCTGGCGGTGCCGGACACATCGTTGAAGGCGCCGCGGACCTTGGCGATCATCGCGTGGCGGGTGACGAAGCCGATCCGGGAGTGCGACGGGTCGAGGTTGTAGGTGCCGGACAGGTCCTGCACTCGGGCGGCTGCGGTGGTGTCGATGCTCATCGGGATTCCTTCTTGGGGCGTTGGTTGAACTCTCAACTAAAACGATAGACGGAGATTGTTGAGAAGTCAACTATCGCTCTTTCGGCACCTGCACAAACGCCCTGCCGCGGTCATTGACCGGGGGGTAAGGTGACACCACCACTGAGCCGGACGGCGCGTCGCTGCCCGTCCGACGACCTGTACGGAGGATGGATGACCAACGCAACCTTCAGCCACGATGAGGTCAGCCTGGAACTCCCTCTTGCGCCTGCGACGCTGGGGAACAACGGCTTCGACATCACCAAGCTGCTGTCGGTGACCGGTGACACCACGCTGGACGTGGGGTTCGCCAACACGGCCTCCTGCCGTTCTGCGATCACCTTCATCGACGGTGATGCCGGCATCCTTCGGTACCGCGGCTACCCCATCGAGCAGCTGGCCGAGAAGTCCACCTTCCTCGAGGTCTCCTACCTCGTGCTCCACGGCGAGCTGCCCACCCCTGCACAGCTGGAGGAGTTCTCCACGGGCATCGCGAAGTACCACTTGATCGACGAGCGCATGCGCGAGATGTTCCGCTCCCTTCCCCGCAAGTCGCACCCGATGCCCGTGCTCTCCGCCGGCCTGAACGCGCTCTCCACGTTCGCCGAGTCGAAGTACGGTGCGGGGGCCTAC
>JBBRIY010000408.1:0-2668 GCA_038220215.1 Propionibacteriales bacterium | reverse complement strand
GCAGCGCGGCCGGGAACCTGATTGCGCGACTCCTCCCCGGCCGCCAGCACCACCGTCGCAGGACCGGACTTCACGGCGTCCGGGTCGAGGCGATACCCGATCACGGGATCGGAGATACCCGACAGCAGGACGTCGTCGCGTCCGCCGTCGTCCTCGGTCGGGAGACCGAACATCGCCGGGTTGGGCGCCGGCTGGGCGAGGTGGTCTGCCGTGAACTCACCCTCTGTCGAGGTGAGTGCGATGAAGGCGGCCATTCCCGCACCGAAGCCCTCCCGGTGGTAGGCCTGCGTGACCCTGCGGAAGGCTGCCCTGGCGTTGTCGGCATCGGGCAACACCCCGAGGATGGGCGGCTCGTGTGCCACCAGCACCCCCACGTCGTCGGGATACTGCGAGACCAGGGCAAGGCCGGTCACCGCGCCACCGCTGCTGCCGAAGACGTCCACCGGACCGCCACCGAGGAGGCCGATCAGCTGGTGCACATCCTCCGCGTTCTGCCGGGGGCTGTGGTCGGCGTCGGCCACCACACTGCGGTCGCACCCGCGCGGGTCGTAACTCACGACCGTCCGTTCGGGGAAGTAGGAAGCGAGTTCAGCGAATCCGGACGACCCCATCGGGTGGCCGATCATGAACAGCGGACGCTGACCGTCCTCGACGGGAGTGGCGATCACGTCGTAGACCAGCACGCCGCCGGGCACATCGATGGAGTGGGTGACCTTCTCTGGCATGGGGTTCCTCCTCGCTCACCCGCCACCCTGCTGGAGTCGCTCGCGGCCGGCAACCGCGCAGTTCTGCTGGCACGCCGCGAACGGGTTACAGTCGCGACATGAAGCAGCGACCCCTGGGACGAACCGGCCGTGAGGTCTCCATCGTTGGACTCGGCACCTGGCAGCTCGGGGCGGACTGGGGCGACGTGAGCGAGACGGACGCCACCGCGGTGCTCGAGGCCGCCGTCGACTCCGGCGTGACACTCTTCGACACCGCCGACGTCTACGGCGACGGACGCAGTGAGGCCCTCATCGGCCGCTTCCTGTCCGAGCGACCCGGCCATGGAATCACCGTTGCCACCAAGATGGGGCGCCGCCTGCCGCAGGAGCCGGCCAACTACTCCCCGGAGAACTTCCGCGGCTGGACGCAGCGTTCCCTGGCCAACCTCGGCGTGGACACGCTCGACCTGGTGCAACTGCACTGCCCGCCCACCGCCGTCATTGAGGACGACGCCACCTACGACGCGCTCGATGAGCTGGTCGCTGACGGCGTCATCGCCGCCTACGGCGTCTCCGTGGAGACCTGCGCGCAGGCGCTCGCCGCCATCGCGCGCCCGCACGTCACCAATGTCCAGATCATCGTCAATCCATTCCGGCTGAAGCCGCTCGACGAGGTCCTCCCTGCGGCAGCCGCGGCCGGCGTCTCGATCTTCGCCCGCGTACCGCTCGCGTCCGGGCTCCTGTCCGGCAAGTACACGGCAGAGACCACCTTCGCCTCGAACGACCACCGCAGCTACAACCGTCACGGCGAGGCCTTCGATCGTGGGGAGACCTTCTCCGGCGTCGATTTCGAGGTCGGCCTCGAGGCCGCCGCACGACTCGCGGCCGCGGTTCCCGCCGGAATCTCACTGCCGGCGGCGACGCTGGCATGGATCACCTCGCTGCCCGGCATCACCGCCGTCATCCCAGGCGCACGCAACGTCACCCAGGCCACGTCCAATGCCGAAGCCGCAAGCCTGATCGACCTCGAGGGATTCGACACCGCTGTCCGGGACACCTACGACGAATTGCTGCGTCCGGCCATCCATTCCCACTGGTGACCCGCTACTAGAGTTGCGCCATGGGTGAGCTGCTGCGGTTCCGACGTCCAGCTGCCGAGCCCGTGCGTCCCGAGCCGCTGTGGCGTGAGGTCGTCGGCGAGCAGCTCCGGGAGGAGCGCGCCGGCCGCAGCGAACGCCTCACCGACGTCGCCGGCCGCGCCGGCGTCTCCACGCAGTATCTGTCCGAGCTCGAACGGGGCCTGAAGGAACCGTCGTCAGAAGTGCTCGCAGCCCTCGCCGGCGCCCTGCGGCTCAGCGTCGCCGACCTGACGTCCCGCGCCATCCAGCGACTGACTGAGCGGAGCTTCCACGGCCCGGTCGCCCTGGCCGCCTGAGCAAGGCCCGTCCGGAGCTCCTGACGGTGAACCGAAGGAACCGTGGTTCAGGGCTTTGGTTCAGGGGACGGTTCTTTCGGTTCAGCTATTCGGGCGCCACTTCGAGCACACGGTCAACCACCCCGTAGGCGACCGCCTGCTCCGGGGTGAGGATCAGGTCGCGCTCGGTGTCCTCCCGCAACTGTTCCTGCGTGCGCCCGGTGTGGACGCTGAGCAACTGCTCCTGCAGTGCTCGCACCCTTGCCACCTCGTCTGCCTCAAGGATCAGGTCGGGGATCGTTCCGCGCCCCTCGGTTGCCGGGGCATGGATCACCACCCGACCGTGGGGGAGGATCTGGCGATGCCCGGCCGCCCCACCCGCCAGCAGGACGGCAGCGCTGGCCACCACCTGCCCCACGCACGTCGTCTCCACCCTCGGACGGACGAACTGCATGGCGTCGTAGATCGCCAGCGTCGCAGGGATCGAGCCGCCCGGGCTGTTCAGGTACAGCGAGATCGGGGCGTCGGGATTGTCGTTGGCCAGGTGCAA
>JBBRIY010000407.1:0-2678 GCA_038220215.1 Propionibacteriales bacterium | reverse complement strand
TCGATCATGTCGTGCTGGGTGCCGTCGGAGCAGGCGAAGACCGGCGACTCCGACACCACGACGCCGGGCTCATCCTTCAGGGCGTCCCTGACGGCTGCGACGTCGACGTAGTCGGAGATGTTGCCGCCGCAGTGGCAGATGTAGACGCCGATCCGGCGTTCGGGCTGGGCCAGTTCCGCCTCGCCACCGGGGGTGGGTTCGGGGGTTTCCGATTCGCTCATACCAGCGCCTCCTCGGTGAAGTGATGGTGCTCGAGGTGGGCAGCGACCTGGGCGACCGCGGCCCCCGAATGCAGGATCGTGTCGACGATGTCCTTGGCCCCCGAGGCAGTGCCGGCGACGAAGACCCCGGGGATGGTGGTCTGGCCGGGGTTCAGTTCAGCGCTGGGTTCTGCGATGTAGTAGTACTCGTCGAGGCCCAGTGTGGTCTTGCCGAAGAGCCGGTCCACATCGCGGTTGGGCATGATGCCGACCGCGAGCACCACCAGGTCGTATGAGGCTTCGACGATCATGCCGCCGTTCTCGATGTCCTCGTAGCGCAGCAGCAGGTCGCCGTTGTCCTGTTCGGTGATCTTCGAGACCCGGCCCTTGATGTAGATCGCACCCATGTCCTTGGCCTGTTGGTAGAACTCCTCGTACCGTTTCCCTGCTGCCCGCATGTCCATGTAGTGCATGGTCACGTCGGCCAGCGGGAGAGCGCCCATGATCAGCTGGTTCTGCTTGATGGAGTACATGCAGCAGAACTTCGAACACAGCGGGTTGCCCACCGTCTTGTCCCGGGAACCGGTGCACGACACGTAGGCGATCCGGTCGGGAACCTTGCCATCACCGGGCCGGAGCACCGAGTTGAACGGACGGGTGGGAGCCAGCAGCCGGTCCATTTGCATGCCGGTGATCACGTTCGGGAACTTCCCGAAGCCGTACTCGGGCTTGAGGTCGGCATTGAACAGCTTGTGGCCGGTGGCGACGACGACCGCCCCCACTTCGATCCGGCTCACCTGATCGTGCTGGTCCAGCCGGATCGCGAACGCCGGGCACGACTTGACGCACTCCTGGCATTCGGAGCACACGCCGCAGTCCAGGCAGGAGCCGGCACCGCTGCGCGCCTGGGCCTCGGTGAGGGGCGCCTCGATCTCGGTGAAGTCGCGCGGGCCCTTGGTGAGGGTGACCTCCCCGGTGACCGGGTGGCGGTGCCCGAACGCCGTCTGGCGGGCGAGGACGCTGTCTGCCGAGATGGTTTCGAGGCGGTCGTCCAGGGCCGTGAAGCCCTCGAGCGGCTGGTCAGTCAGCCAGCGGTCCACCATGTGCGCTGCGCGCCGGCCCGACCCGATGGCGCGGGTGATGTCGGTGGCGCCTGCGGTCACGTCGCCGGCGGCGAACAGGAACGGGATCGACGTCTGCAGGGTCTTCGGGTCGACGGTGATCCGTCCGCGCTTGTCTGCCAAGGCTGCGTACGGCTTCGGGTCGGGGCTCATGCCGATCGTCGAGATCACCACATCGCAGTCAAGGACGTAGTCGCTGCCGGCCACCGGTTCGGGGCTGCGGCGCCCGGACGCGTCCGGGGCGCCGAGCTGCATGCGCTGGAGGCGGATGCCAGTGACCAGGCCGTCGTGGGTGATGACCTCTGTCGGGGCCACGAGCAGTTCGAACACCGCACCCTCGGCCTCGGCGTCCTTGCTCTCCACGTGGTGAGCCGGCATCTCGGCGCGGGTGCGGCGGTAGGCGACGCGAGCCTCGCTCGCCCCCAAGCGAAGCGAGACCCGTGCCGCATCCATGGCGACGTTGCCGCCACCGACCACGACGACCCGCTTGCCCTGCAGGTCGGGGGCCAAGCCATTGGCGACGGCCGCGAGGAAGTCCAGCCCGTTGATCGAGCCTTCCGCATCCTCACCGGGCACGTCCATGCGGGTGGCGACCTGGGTGCCGGTGGCCATGATCACCGCGTTGTAGTCGCCCTTGAGCGACTCGGGGTCGGTGACACCGGCATTGCAGCGGATCTCCACCCCGATCGACGTGAGGTTCGCGATGTCGGCGTCCACCACCTCCTGGGGCAGCCGGTAAGCGGGAATCGCATGGCGCAGGTAGCCGCCGGGGGTGGAGCGCTTCTCCAGGATCGTGACGCTGTAGCCCTTGCGGGCCAGTTGCCAGGCGGCGGTCAGGCCGGCGGGGCCAGAGCCGACGATGGCGATCTTCTTGCCGTTGGGTTCTGCGATCTCGACGACGGGCGCCGCGGCGTCCGCGCCGGCGTAGTGCTTGTCGGCAGCGAAGCGCTTCAGCAACCGGATGGGCACCGGGCCTTCGAGCTTCACGCGGGTGCATTCGGATTCGCACGGCGCGTAGCAGGCACGACCGAGGGTCCCGACCAGTGGCGTTGCGTCCAGGACGAGCTGGAACGCCTCCTCATACTTGCCGGCGCGAACCAGTGACACGTACCCGTGGGCCTTGATGCCGGCGGGGCAGGCGCCGATGCACGGCGAGGTCCCCTCGCGCTGCAGGACGGCCTTCTTCGGCACGGCCTGCGGGAACGCGATGTAGGCAGCACGCCGGGCGGCGAGGTTGGCATTGAACTGGTCGGGGACGGCAACCGTGCACGCCTTCTGGCAGGCGTCGCAGCCGGTGCACGCCGCCCAGTCGACGAACTTCGCCCGCTCACGAACGGTGGCGGTGAACCGGCCGTCG
>JBBRIY010000406.1:0-2679 GCA_038220215.1 Propionibacteriales bacterium | reverse complement strand
TCGCTGCCCCGCCCACCTCGTGCGATGGGGTCTGGGTCGTCGTGCAGCCAACGTCGGACGATGCCGCCAGTGCGGTCGTCGGCTGCGCCGCCGCCTATGGGACCGGGTTGGCTGCCGCGACGTCGGCAGGCTTCACCGTCGGTGCACCCGGCGGGTTCGTGAGCCAGATCGACGGCGCGCCGACCGACACAAACTTCGGCACCAATGGTGGCGTCTGGTGGGCCTACTACACCGCACCAGTGACGTCCGACGGCGGCCTCGGCTCCTGGACGATCTCCGATGTCGGCGCTGCCGAAACGGCCCCCACAGTGGGCACCGCCGAGGGCTGGATCCTCACGAACGACCCGAGCTTCCCGCCGCCCGGCCCGGGCGTGAACAGGGTGTTCGATGCCCCCACGGCGACCGCGACGCAGTCCCCGACACCGACGGCGACCACGGCCACTACCAGCGCGACCCCCAGCACCACTCCCAGTGCGACCCCCAGCACCACTCCCAGCGCCACCACCAGCGCCACTCCCAGCGCCACTCCCAGCACCATACCGACGGCCACGGCAGCTGCCGCCGCCGTATCGGCATCGGCGCGCAAGGCCGCCGGCTACCTGGCGAAGAACCTGCCCACCACCGATGACGGCGCCGGCGCCTTCGCCGCAGCAGCACTCGCGATGGCCGCTGGCGAGCAGTGCACGAATGCCGCAGCCATCCGCACCCTGATCACCGGACTCGAGGGGCAGACTGCGGCGTACGTCTCCGGTAACCCGGGACGAGCAGCCAGCCTCGCGATCACGGTCTCTGCACTGGGCCTCGACCCGAAGGCCTTCGGCGGCACGGACCTGATCGCGGCGATCACCGACGGCACGGACAACACCGGCGTGGTTGGCTCGTTCCCTTCTGCCTTCAGCCAGGCACTGGCGATCATCGCCTTCGACCGGGCCGGTGAACCCGTCCCTGCCAACGTGATCAGCTCCCTCCTGACGTTCCAGGACGACAACGGGGCCTTCGGCTACGAGTTCGGCGACACGTTCTACACCGACCCGGATTCCACGGCGCTGGCCATCATCGCCCTCGCCGCGGTCGGCGGGCACACCTCGGCGATCGCCGACGCGGTCGCCTGGGCCACGACCCACCAGACCTCCGAGGGCTATTGGGAGAACTACTCGCCCGTCGACAGCACCGCCCTCCTCGGCTCTGCGATCGAGCTGGCCGGCGGCGACTCCGGACTGGCTCTCACGTGGCTGACCGGCAAGCAACTCTCCAGCGGCGGGTTCGCCAACACGCTCACCGGTACCTCGGCCGACCTGACGGCCACCGCCGACGCCCTCTACCTGCTCACCGGCACGTCGATGCTCACCGCCTCCCTTGATCTCGGGAGCTGCCCGACCAGCGCCCCGGTCGGATCAGCCGGTGGCGCGGACGACCCGTCCGAGGAACTGGCTGCGACCGGCAGCTCACCACTGCTGCTCCCCTTCGGGCTTGCTGGACTCGGCCTGGTGGCGGTCGGTGGCCTGCTGGTGATGGCTCGCGGCTCGAGGCGCACCCGATGAACCCCGACGGCCGGATCATCGGCGTAGCCCTCAGCCTGTGCCTTGCCGCCGCGTCGACCCTCGTGGCAACCCCGGCCGTGGCCGCGACATCCCTCCCGGCGTCGGTCACGTCCTGCTCCGGGGTGTGGGTGGCCGTCGACCGTGGCAACGGTGCGACCACTGTCCGCTGCGCCACGACCTACGCCACCGGCGTGAAGGCCCTGACGAGCGCCGGGGTCAAGGCCGTCGTGAAGGGTGGCTTCGTTTGCCGCATCGCCGGTTTCCCCGCAACCTGTGATGAAACCGGAGCGACGGGCTACTGGTCCTACTGGCATGCCAGGCCCGCTACCGACGGCACCTGGACGCCGTGGGCGTACTCCGCCGCGGGCGCGTCCAGCTATCACCCGAGGAAGGGGCAGGCGGAAGGCTGGCGGTTCCAGCCGCTCGCCGGCGGCGTCGCTCCGAGCATCGTTCCCCCTGCCGGCTACACCACAGCACCCACCCCCAAGGTCGCAGGGAAGGCCAGGGTCGGTCGCACGTTGAGGGTCACCACGGGCTCCTGGGCGCCGGCCCCGGCGAGGATCGCCCTGCAGTGGTACCGGTCGGGCAAGGCCGTGAAGGGCGCGAACGGCCCGGCCTACACGCTCACCCGCAAGGACAAGGGCAAGCGGATCACCGTGAAGGCGACCGCGTCCGGCCAGGCCCTCCAGACGGTGAGCCGCACCTCGGCGCGCACGCCGAAGGTGAAGAAATGAAGCGTTCCCTCCTCGCCGCGGTCCTGACGACTCTGTTCGTCATTGGACCAGCAGCGGCCGCGACGACCACCCAGGCGCTCCCCCTCCCGCAGGCTGCCACCTGCTCAGGCGTCTGGGTGGTCGTCGACTACGGCTCCCTCGGCGGTGTCAGCACCCGGTGCGCAGGAAGCTACGGCACAGGGACGGCGGCGCTGCGCAGCGCAGGCTTCAGCCCCACCCTCGACGGCGGCATGCTCACCAGGATCAGCGGCAAGCCGTCGAGCGTCGACGTCAACAAGAACTACTGGTCCTACTGGCATGCCACGCGGAAGTCGGACGGGACCTACTCCGGCTGGAGCTACTCCTCCCAGGGCTCAAACAGCTATCACCCGAGCGCGGGCACTGCGGACGGGTGGCGCTACCAG
>JBBRIY010000405.1:0-2716 GCA_038220215.1 Propionibacteriales bacterium | reverse complement strand
CCGGAGGTGGCGATCGCGCTGTAGTGGGCGAACACGTCCGGCCCACCGCCGTCCGGGGCGATGAATCCAAAGCCCTTCTCGGCGTTGAACCACTTAACGGTGCCAGTGGCCATGCAAAAACTCCTTCTTGTGGGTGCGGTCCCGACCGCCGGGACCGACATGTTGTCCCCGCACCCCCCAAAGGAGTTTCATGGCGTGCCTTCCCGGCTGGGAAGGCGAGCCGGTACAGCGACTACGCACCGCACTCTACGGTATGTCCCCCTAATGGGGAACAAGCAAAGAGGATCGGTTTGTCGGCGGGTCGGGCGGCGCTCACGCCTCAGCAGGCAACCGGACGGTCAGGGCGAGCGCGCGCACTGTGCAGGTCATGTGCCGACGGGCCCCGACGGCGTCGCCGTCCAGCTGGGCCTCGACCGGTTCGCGGGTGGCCACGTCGACCCGCTTCGACACCAGGTGCACAAGGCTGGGGTGGCCTCGACGGCGTGCGGAGATGACGTTCAGGCCCAGCGCGAGCCAACCGGCGATCGAGTTCGGCGCGGCAAGGACGGTGTCCAGCAGGCCGTCGTCCACGGACGCCTCCGGCATCAATTGCAGCCCGCCGGCGAGTTCGCCGCAGTTGCCGACCACCACTGCACGGGCATGCTGGCTGACTGCTCGCTCTGCGTCCGCCCGAACGCGGACGGCGAAGCCGAGCCGGAACAGCGCCTTCGCGCCGGAGAGTGCGTAGGCCAGCCAGCCAACCTTGCGTTTGAGGACCTCGTCGACTCCCGCCATCATTTCCGCGTCCAGGCCCATGCCTGCCATGACGAGGAAGACCGCCGGCGCATCCTGGTCCCAAGTGACCTCGCCCACGTCGATGCGGTGGTCCCGTCCGGTCAGGGCGACGATGAGTGCTGCCTCCAGGTCGTCCACGGGGAGTCTCAGGTTGCGGGCCAGAAGATTACCTGTGCCGCCGGGCAGCAGGCCTATCGGGATGCCGGAATCCGCCATGGCCGACGCGACGCTGCGCACGGTTCCGTCACCTCCCAGCGGGCAGACGAGGCCGGCACCATCGGTGAGTGCCTGCCGGGTCTGGCCCTCGCCGGGATCCTCGGCGGTGGTCGCGTACCAGCTCGGTTCCGACCAGCCGTGGGTGGCGCACAGCGTGGCAAAGCTGGCCTCGAGTGCGTCCAGGTCATCGAACTTCGTGGGGTTCACCACGACAGCCCAGCGTTCCCACGGCGGGGTCTGCTTCTGCAGTTCCCCGGCCTCTGCAACTGGTTCAAGCGTGTTCACAATTCCCCCTGCGCATGTCGCTGTGACGGCCAACCGGTCAGGTGGCGGACGCCGCATAGATCGAGGCGATGGACGCGGCCAGGGCAGCGTCGAACTCCTCTTCGGTCATGGACACCTGCAGGCCCTCGGTGAGCGCGCGGCTGAAGCTGGCGATCAGGCCGTCGTTGGAGGCCAGCAGGTTGTTGGCTTCGTCACGGCTGTACCCACCGGAGAGGGCGACCACGCGCAGCACCCGCGGGTGGCTGATCAACTCCAGGTAGAGGTTCGCCTCCGTGGGGATGGTCAGCTTCAGGATCACCTGCTGGCCCTCCGGGAGTTGCGCGAGGCGGTCGAGGATGCCGGCGGTGACCATCGCCTCGGCGACCGGCTTGTCCGCGGCGTGGATGTCGACCTCCGGTTCGATGATCGGGACCAGCCCGGCCGCCAGGATCTGGCCGGCGATGATGAACTGCTGGTCGAGGACGGCATCGATGCCGGCCTGGTTGCCGCCGAGGATGAGCGAGCGCATCTTGGTGCCGAAGACGTTGCGGGCCTTGCCGAACGACAGCAGAGCGTCGAGGTCGGGGATGGGCTTCATCAGCTGGGTGCCGTCGGCAGCATCTGCCAGGCCACGGTCGATCTTCAAGAACGGGATGATCTGCTTGCGCTCCCACAGGTAGTCCGGGATGCCCAGACCGTCGAGGTCGCGTTCCATCGTCCGCTCGAACAGGATCGCGGCGAGGATGTGCTCGCCGGTGAACGCCGGGCTGGTGATGATCCTGGTGCGGAAGCTGTGCATCAGTTCGAACATCGCCTTCTGCGACGACCAGGCGTCTTCGCCCAGGCCGTACCGGGCAAGGGCGCCAGGGGTGCTTCCCCCGGACTGGTCAAGGGCTGCGACGAAGCCCTTGCCGTTGTGGATCCGTGCAACCTGGGCCTCGTTCATGACATCTCCTGTCGCGGGGCCGCCAGCGACAGCCCTGCTTTCGTAGCCTATTCCCGTGCGGTGAACCCGGGTGCGGAACTAGGGTCGCTCCATGAGGACCAACAACGCACTGCAGATCATCTTCGCGTTCTTCCTCGGCCTGGTGGTCGTGGCTTTCGTCGGGATCGGTGTGAACACCTTCTACCCCGAGCCCGCGTACGTCGACGGACGTCCGGATCAGTACATGGGGTGGCAGCTCACCACCGGGGTCGTCCTGCTGGTGTGCGCGACGATCATCCTGGCCGTGTCCCTGTACCTGCCGGAGGCGCTCGGGGTTCTTTCGAACGGACTGCTCCTCGGCGGCGTGTTCACGATGATCTACGCCGTCGGCATCACGGTGTCGTCCAACGCCAGCGTCCTGCGGTTCGTGGTGGTGGCTGTCGCCCTCGCGGTGACCATCGCCATCGGCTGGCTCAAGTTCACCCGCCGTCGCGCAGTGGTGCCGGCCGACGCCGGGACGGTTCCGGCGGACGTCGC
>JBBRIY010000404.1:0-2729 GCA_038220215.1 Propionibacteriales bacterium | reverse complement strand
GGTGCTGGTCGTCGAGGGCGAACACGCCCAGCGCCGGGCCCTGCTGCTCGCCCTTGCCGGACGCGTGAAGCTCACGGAGGGAACCCTGAAGGTGCTCGGCCATGTGCTGCCCGAGGAAGCGCCCGTCGTCCGCGCCCTCGCGCCTGTGCTCGGCCCATCGGTGCCCCACTTCGGACGGGTGCTCAGCCGCCAGCGTGGCGGCCTCGTTTGCGTCGACAGCGCCGACGAGCTCAAGGATGTGCAGGACCGGTCACTGCGCCGCGCGCTCGCCGCGCAGCCGGACGCCGATGCGCCGATCACCTGGGTGCTCGGCGTGATGCCCGGTTCGGATCTCGAAGCCCAACTGCCGGGGGCCTACACGCTCGTCCGGTTGCCCTCGCACCTCGTTCTTGAAGGAGCGATCTGATGAACCTCGAGCACGTGAACTCGACACCGGCTCGCTGGTACACCCTGCTCGGCCTTCTGCTGGTGCCGATCCTGGTCGCCGGCGGCTTCCTGCTGGCCGGCGTGAACGCCGACGCCCGGACGCACACCGTCCGCGCAGCCGTGGTGAACCTCGACGACCCGGTGACCATCGACGGCCAGTACACGCCCCTGGGACGGCAGCTGACGGCCAACCTCGTCGACTCCGACCGCCAGGAGAACCTCACCTGGGTGCTGGAGAGCGAAGCCAACGCCCGCGCGGGGCTGACCACCGGCTCCTACGCTGCGATGGTCGTGATCCCGCAGAACTTCTCGGCAGCGGCCACGTCTTTCAGCAAGGACGCCGACGAGGCGGAGCAGGCGACCATCGAGGTGACCACCTCGCCAGTAGCCGGTGTCGCCGACGCCACCCTCGGCAAGCTGGTGGCCAACGAGGCAGCGGTCACGCTGAACCAGACACTCACCGAGAGCTACCTGAAGCAGATCTACATCGGCTTTAACGACCTGGGCACGCAGTTCACCACGCTCGCCGACGGCGCCGATCAGCTTGCTGACGGTTCGGAGAAGCTCGCCGACGGCATCGGGCAGGCAGCAGACGGCAGCAAGCGGCTCTACACCGGCGCCAGCCAGCTCGCCGACGGACTGGGCCAGGTGGCTTCCAAGACGAAGTCGATGCCCAAGGACGTCCGCAAGCTGGCAAATGGTGCCGCGCAGTACGTCGACGGTGTCGACCAGCTCGTCGCCGGTTCGATCACGGGTCAGCAGACGATCATCTCGACGGTGAAGCAGTTCGAGGACGGCGCTGCCGGTATGGGCAGCCAGTTCGGCCACTTCACCTCCAACACCCAGCTTGTGCAAGGCGCGACCTCCGCCGCCCAGCAGGCTGCGACCCAGGTGCCGTGCCCCGACTTCGGGGACCCGGCAACGCAGGCGGCGATGTGCGAGGCGTTCAAGGCCGGGCTGAAGGGCGGCGCCCAGGTCGGTGCCACCGTCGGGGTCGGTGCCGCGGGCCAGGCAGCAGAGCAGGGAGTCACGCAGTTCACCGGCGGGCTTACGCAGTTCCGGCAGGGCCTCCAGGCTGCGGCCAGCGACAAGGACACCGCTGCCCAGCTCAAGCAGCTCACCGCCGGCGGCAAGCAGCTGGCTGACGGCACGGACAAGCTGGCCGACGGCCTCCCCGCGCTTGTGTCGGGAATCTCGAAGCTCGCGGACGGCTCGGACCAGCTCGCCACCGGCGTCGAACAACTCGGCGAAGGCCTCACCGAGGCACACACCGGGAGCACCAAGCTGGCCGACGGCATGCGCACGTTCGCAGACGGCGTTGCCGAGGGCAAGGACAAGCTGCCCAGCTACTCCAGTTCCGATCGGGAGAACCTGTCGACGGTCGTGGCGGCGCCCATCGACACCAGTGACCTCAACGGACTGGCGAACCCTGACATCGGCTGGATCAGCCTTGTGCTGATCCTCTCCCTCTGGCTGGGCGCGCTGGCCATCTACGCCGTCGTGAAGGCGATCGGTGCCGGCCTTCTGAGCTCGTCGGAGCCGACAGCCATCCTGATCGGACGGTCTCTGCTGCCGGGGGCAGCGGTCATCGCCGTGCAGGCGTTGGTGGTCGCCGGCCTCGGACAGCTCGGCCTCGACCTGTCGGCGCAGAAGTGGTTCGCGGTCGCGGGCGTGCTGCTGCTGGCCGGCCTCACCTTCGTCGTGATCAACCACGCGCTGGTGGCCTGGCTGGGGGGTGTTGGGCGCGTGATCTCGGTGCTGTTCGCTGTGCTGACGGCAGCCTCAGCGCTCGTCGGTTCCGCTCCTGGGCTGTTCGCGGCGCTGCGTCCGTTCTCGCCGTTGACGCCTGCGCTGGACGCGGTCCGCGCGATCGTCACGGAATCCTCGGGGGCGGTGACCTCGACACTGACCCTCGTCGGGTGGATGTTGATGGCCATCCTGGCGAGTTCGATCGCCGTGGCTCGTCGGCGGACGACGACCCTCTCGGCGGTCCTGAGCGCTGGCTGATCCTCAGTCAGCTGGCCTGTGCGTGCCCGTCGGCCCCGGGCTGCTCCGGCTCGACGACCGGCTCGACGATGGGTTCGAAGACCTCGGCGTCGGCGTCCCGCTCGGCCTGGGCTGCGGCTGCGCGCAGTGCGACGGCGCGGGCGAAGTCTGCCTGCGTGGGCATGCCGTAGGCGCGTGCCGTGGTGTCGTGCATCTCCACGACGTAACGGTGCAGCCGGTCGGAGAACTGGTGGGCGATCTCGCCGGGGGCCGCGCGCAGCGGGCGGCCGAAGACCACATGGACGTGCGGGCGTCCC
>JBBRIY010000403.1:0-2737 GCA_038220215.1 Propionibacteriales bacterium | reverse complement strand
ACCGTCCCTGCCCGCTCCATGGCTGCGAGGGCGAGGTGGCCGGGGTTGGGCTCGGTGCGGTACATGCTGTGCCAGCCGAGGTGGTTGCGTGCCCAGTAGTGCTGCCGGTAGCGGGCGCTGGCGGTGAACTGCTCGTAGGTCATCGGGTTCCGCGGAGCAGCCTGGGGGCCGCGGTAGTCAGGCAGGCCGGAGTCGGTGGAAAGGCCCGCACCGGTGAGGACGGCCAGCCGGTGCCCGGAGAGGGCTGCCACGGCCGCGTCCAGCTCCACAGGTCCCGCGGGAGGACGGGTGTCGGCCGCTCCCGGCATCCAGCCGATTGATCGGCGCTGCTGCACCATCAGGTCTCGGTGGACACCGTCCGGCGGCGGGCCAGGATCGCTTCGACGACCATCGGCAGCACCGAGACCAGCACGATCAGCACCAGCACGATGTCGATGTTGTTGGCGATCAGCGGGATGTTGCCGAGGAAGTAGCCCAGGACGGTCACGCCGACGGCCCAGATCACGCCGCCGATGGCCGTCCAGGTGATGAAGGCGCGGAACTCCATGCGGCCGATGCCGGCGATCAGGGTCACGAAGGTGCGGACGAACGGGACGAAGCGGGCAAGGACGAGGGCCCGGTTGCCGTAGCGGGCGAGCAGCTGATGGGTCTGGTCGACGCGCTTGGGGTCGAACACCCTGCCCCAGAACCCCTCGCGCTCCTTGAACAGTGCCGGCCCGATCAGGTGGCCGAGCCAGTAGCCGGCGACATTCCCCGCGATCGCCGCGATCGTGAGGATGATGCACGACACAACCAGCACCTGCCAGGGCACCAGGCCGGCGAACGTGATCGAGGGCGGGACCATCGCGATGAACATGCCGACGGTGAACAGCAACGAGTCCCCGGGGAGCACAGGGAAGATGGCGCATTCGATGAAGATGATCAGCGCCACCCCCCACAGGGCCCAGTTCCCGAGGCCGTGGATGATGACGGCAGGGTCCAGCCAGTCGGGCAGGAGGAGGGGCACGACGGCCACCTGGAGCAACAGGTCCATGATCACTCAGGGTACCGTGACCGCCATGGCAACCCTGAGCGACGACGAGGTGGCTGCCGTGAGCACCCCCGGCGTGGGCCCGCATCCGCTGCCTTGGCCCGATGGTGACTGCTACGACAAGGAGTTGCTGGCCGAGGGCGATCGGCGCAATGTCGCCGACGCCTACCGCTACCTCACCGTCGAAGCGATCGTCGCCGATCTGGACACCCGACGGCAGCCCCTGCACGTGGCGATCCAGAACTGGGAGCACGACTTCAACATCGGCTCGATCGTGCGGACGGCGAACGCCTTCAACGTCGAGGCCGTGCACATCGTCGGACGGCGTCGCTGGAACCGCCGCGGCGCCATGGTGACCGACCGCTACCTGCATGTGCACCACCACCCGGACGAGGAGGGTTTCCTCGCCTGGCTCGCCGACAACGACGTCATGGCGGTCGGCGTGGACAACATCCCCGGCTCGATTCCGCTGGAGACCGCCGATCTGCCGCAGCGCTGCTGCCTGGTGTTCGGCTCCGAGGGCCCGGGGCTCACTGACACCCTTGCCGCCGCCTGCACGCAGGTGGTGGCGATCACCCAGTACGGCTCCACCCGGTCGCTGAATGCCGGTGCGGCAGCGGCCATCGCGATGTACCACTGGGCCCGGCAGTGGGCGCACCTAGGATTGGCCGGGTGAGCGACGAGTACGGCGTCTACTACCGCCCAGAGCTGGTGGCCAACCGGGTGCGGCGGGCGCGCGGCATGCTCATCTCACGTGCCATCTCGGCCGTCGTCAGCGCGGGGATCGTCGCGGCCTGCTGGTACTTCTGGCCAGACCAGTTCGGCTCCTGGGCGCCGTGGATGATCGGACTGTCCGTCGCTACCGGGCTCGCGACGACGGGGTACAGCCTGATCGAGCTCCTGCGGGTTCGCGCGGACGCCCGGCTCGCGCAGCCGGGGCTGGCGATCGGCCTCAACCGGCAGGGCATGCTGATCGGCCAACGCTGGTTCCCCTGGCCAGAGGTGGGCTCTGTCGTGCTCAAGCCGGGCGTCCTCGGCTCGTCCACCTCGCTGGTCACCACCGACCGCGCCCGCGGCACAGGACTGGTGCCGATCGACTACACCGACACCATGCCCGCGACGCTCGACGCCGCCGTCCGTGTGCTGTCGTCGGGACGTGCGTGGGTTGACCTGTCCCGGATGGATTGATCTCGTTCTTCGGTCAAACCGCGTCCAATCTCTTGCGCGGAATACCAAGGCAGCCCGAGGTTTGAGACACTGGTGACGTTACGCCAAGTGCCGCGCACCGTCGCGGGCGCTGTCACCTGAGAGAGGCTCATACGAATGCCCATTGCCAGTCCTGAGAAGTACGCCGAGATGCTGGATGCCGCAAAGACCGGCAAGTACGCCTACCCGGCGATCAACATCACCTCTTCGCAGTCCATCAACGCCGCCCTCGCCGGGTTCGCAGAGGCGGGTTCGGACGGCATCATCCAGGTCAGCACAGGTGGCGCCGAGTACGCCTCCGGCCCGACCATCAAGCACATGGTGACCGGCGCCGTCGCGCTGGCCGAGTACGCCCATGTCGTCGCCAAGAACTACCCGATCAACGTCGTGGTGCACACCGACCACTGCCCCAAGAACAAGCTGGAGGACTTCGTCCGCCCGCTCATCGCGATCTCGCAGGAGCGCGTCGACCGCGGTCTCGAGCCGCTGTTCCAGTCCCAC
>JBBRIY010000402.1:0-2751 GCA_038220215.1 Propionibacteriales bacterium | reverse complement strand
GATCGAGCAGATCCGGGATGCCGTCGAGTTGCCGTTCCTCAACCGGGAACTGTTCGCCGAGTTCGGGCTGCGTCCGCCCAAGGGTGTGTTGCTCTACGGGCCGCCGGGGTGCGGCAAGACGATGATCGCCAAGGCTGTCGCGAACTCTGCGGGAAGCCACTTCCTGAACATCAAGGGCCCGGAGCTGCTCGACAAGTACGTCGGCGAGACCGAGCGCCAGATCCGCGCGATCTTCACCCGGGCGAAGGAGCATGCGAGTTCCGGGCGTCCCGTGATCGTGTTCTTCGACGAGATGGACGCGCTGTTCCGCACGCGTGGCAGCGGGGTGTCCTCCGATGTGGAGGCGACGATCGTGCCGCAGCTGCTCAGCGAGATCGACGGCGTCGAGGGCCTGGCCAACGTCATCGTGATCGGCGCGACGAACCGGGAGGACCTGATCGACCCGGCAATCCTGCGTCCCGGCCGCCTCGACGTGAAGATCAAGCTCGACCGGCCCGATCAGGCCGGCGCAGCGGAGATCCTGGCCCGCTACCTGACCACGAGGACGCCGCTGAACAACGGCGACGTGCCCCTCGCGGACTTCCAGGCGCACCTCGTGGAGGCGATCGTCGGGCGGCTGTACGCGCGCACGCCGGAGAACGAGTTCATCGAAGTCACCTACGCCAGCGGCGCCAAGGAAGTACTGCACGTCGCCGACTTCATCTCCGGCGCGATGCTGGTCGGGGTCGTCGACCGGGCCAAGAAGGCAGCGATCAAGGAACTCATCGGCGGTGGGCCGCGCGGCGTCCGGCTCGAACACGTCCTGGGAGCTTGCGCGGCGGAGATCGGCGAGAACGAGGAGCTGCCGAACACCACCAACCCCGACGACTGGGCGCGGGTCTCCGGCCGCAAGGGGGAGCGCATCGTGTTCCT
Organism: Propionibacteriales bacterium; assembly: GCA_038220215.1. Lineage (GTDB taxonomy): Bacteria > Actinomycetota > Actinomycetes > Propionibacteriales > Propionibacteriaceae > Propionicimonas. Next base: position 1,839 of record JBBRIY010000402.1, on the reverse strand, counting down.
GCGCACCCTGTTCGGTTCCCGCGCGCTCAACCCCTGACCCCCCGACCATGACCGCCAGACCCAGGAACCCCCGCGTCATGGGCATCGAGACCGAGTACGGCATCCTCGCCCCCGGCGCCCCCGAGGTGCATCCAGCCGTGCTCAGCGCCGCCGTCGTGGCGGCGTATCCGGGAATTGCCACCGGCACCACCCTCGAGTGGGAGGACCCGATCCCCATCGAGGATGCCCACAACCGCGTCCTGGCCAATGGCGCCCGGCTGTACGTCGACCACGCTCATCCGGAGTACAGCGGCCCGGAGGTCACATCGGCGCGGGCTGCGGTGGCCTACGACCTGGCCGGAGACGCCGCCGTCGTTGCCGCAGCACGGGTCGCGTCTGCGAAGCTCGGCATCGACATTGGCATCTACAAGAACAACACCGACTCCCAGGGCGCGTCCTACGGCTGCCACGAGAACCACCTGCTTCCGCGGTCCCTGCCCTGGGAACGGATCCGGGCGGCCCTGCCGGCGTTCCTGGTGTCCCGGGCGATCATCACCGGCGCCGGGCGGGTCGGGATCGGCCAGCACGGCGAACGCAGCGGCTTCCAGCTCACCCAGAGGGCCGACTTCTTCGAGGTAGCCGAAGGCATCCAGACCACGCAGCGGCGACCCATCCTGAACACCCGCGACGAGCCGCACGCCGCGCCGTCGCGCTACCGGCGGCTGCACGTGATCACCGGCGACGCCAACCGCAGCCAGTTCACCACCTGGCTGAAGGCCGGGACGCTGGCCTCCTTCCTCACCTGCCTCGAGGCGTCCGCGTTGCCGCACGTCGAGCTGGCCGACCCGGTGGCCGCCTTCCGGACCGTCAGCCACGACACCGCCCTCACTGCGCTCCTGCCGTTGACCGACGGACGCCGAATGACGGCCCTCGATCTGCAGGAGGCCTTCGCGGAAGCCGTTGCCGACGACGCTTCGCGGCATCCGGAGGCGTACGACGAGGACGTGAATTCGGCGTGGTCCCAGGTCCTGCGGGACCTGCGCACCGACCCGGAGAGTTGCGCCGACCGGCTCGACTGGATGGCCAAGCTGCACCTGCTGCAGGCGTACGCCGTGCGCCTCGGATTAGAGCCCGATGCCGCGTGGGGTGAGGCTCGGCTGGCCCAGCTCGACCTCGCCTGGGCTCGGCTGGACCGTCCGGGGCCGTTCGACGTGCTGGAGAAGGCCGGACGAGTACGCCGGGTCGTGACCCCCGCCGAGGTGGCGGCCGCCGGCTCCGAGCCGCCGCCCGACACCAGGGCCTGGCTGCGTGGCACGCTGGTGCGCCTCGCGCCGGAACGCGTCCTTGCCGCATCGTGGGACTGGATGGCTGTGCGCGACACCGACGGCCGCGTCCATCGCCTCGACCTGTCCGAGCCGCTGGGGCTCACCGCCGAGCGCGTCGGCGGCGTTGGTGACGCCGCTGCGGTCGATGCGCTGCTGCGCCGCCTGGGATGAGTAGGCTGTCGGCGCCGAGAGAACGGGAGCACCAATGGCCGATCGGGTTCAGCGGGAGCGTGCGCAGCAACGTCCGGACGAGGTGGTCGCGGAGGCCACCCGGTCCTCGCACGCCGCCGACTACGACGCCATCCTCGACGAGATCGACTCCGTGCTCGAATCCGATGCCGAGGAGTACGTCCGCTCCTTCGTGCAGAAGGGTGGACAGTGAACAAACTCCGCAGGGACCCCGCATGAGCAACCGTGAACTCTCCCCGGCGCTGGTCATCGGCACCGGCCTGGTGGGAGCCTCCGTCGCCCATGCGCTGACCCGCGCGGGACTCACCGTCCACCTGAAGGACAAGGTGTCGAGCCACGCGAACGT
>JBBRIY010000401.1:0-2782 GCA_038220215.1 Propionibacteriales bacterium | reverse complement strand
AGCGCTGCGACGTCCGGGTCGGAGAAGGACTCGTGCGCCATCACGTGGCACCAGTGGCACGCGGCGTAGCCGACGGACAACAGGATGGGACGGTCGCTCTCCCGTGCCTCGGTGAGCGCGTCGGAGTCCCACTCGCGCCAGTCGATCGGGTTGTCGGCGTGCATCCGCAGGTACGGGGACGTGGCCTCAGCTAGGCGATTCACACCCGGCAGCTTAGGTCAGGGCTGCGAACCCTGGTCCAGCGGCGCTGGCGGTGAGTCCGACGCGGTGGCGGCCGATGCGGTAGCGGTCGACGCGGTAGAGGTCGATCCGGCAGAGGTCGACGCGGCAGCCGCCGGCGACGCGCCTGCACGCGTTGTCGGCTGGTCCTCGTCGAAGTCGATGCGGTTCAGGTTGCGGCGCATGCTCCAGTACAGGAAGCCGAGCAGGACGAGCAGGACGATCACCATCAGCAACGGCAGCCAGGGCGGAGTGACCGGCCCCGGACCTAGATCGAGTAGCACCATGAGCCAAGGCTAGTCCCGCTCGCGCCTTGTATCCCGGCGAACAGGTCGGACTCGGGCAGCGTCACCGGCACAGTCGAGCGGACGAGTTCGAAATCCTCGGTCGGCCAGCCGGCCTTCTGGATCTCCAGCGGCACGGCGAACCACTGGCCTTCGGGGTCGACCTGGGTGGCGTGGGCGAGCAGGGCTGCGTTACGCACCTCGAAGAACTCCGCGCAGGGAATGAAGGTCGTCAGCCGGCTCTCGGTCTCGTCGGAGCCCATGCGCTCGAGCCACTCGGTGAACGGGTTGCCGAGTCCCGCCTGGTGCATGGCGGCGTCCAGAGCCGCGAAACGTCCACGGTGCAGCGAGCGGTCGTAGTAGACCTTCGCCACCTGCCAGGGCGCACCGTGCTCGGGCCAGGCCTGTGGGTCTGCGGCAGCCGTGACCGCAGCCATGGAGATCTTGTGGCACATGATGTGATCGGGGTGCGGGTAGCCGCCGTTCTCGTCATACGTCGTCACTACCTGGGGACGGAATTCGCGGATCACCTTCACCAGGGCGCCGGCGGCCACCTCGGGGTCGAGCCGCGCGAAGGCCTCGGGTGGCAATTCCTCATCGCCTTCCGGCAGCCCGGAGTCGACGTAACCCAGCCACACCTGCCGGATGCCGAGGATCTGCGCGGCCTTCGCCATCTCCGCCCGCCGCAGTTCTGCGAGGTTCGCCTCGTTCTCCGGGCTCTCCATCTTCGGGTTCAGGATGGAACCACGCTCACCGCCGGTGCAGGTGGCCACCATCACCTCGACCCCCTGGGCCACGTAGTAGGCGGTGGTGGCCGCACCCTTGCTCGACTCGTCGTCGGGGTGGGCATGGACATGGAGGAGCTTCATGCACCCATTCTGGACACCCGTGGCCGCCCGGCCAATCCGGGCGGTGGAGAATGGACGCCGTGACCGACGACGCCGCAGCCCGCCTCGCCCACAGGTACCCGCCGCAACGCTCCCGGCGCTGGTGGATTCCGGTCGCCTTCGTGATCGCCGCGGCAGGGACGTTGTGGCTGGTCTGGGCCGGGAGCTACGGCGCCACCGGCACCGTCACCGCCCGCGTTGACGCCTTCGAGGTGCGTTCGGACACCACGATCGCCGTCACCGTCGCGATCGACCGTCCCGACCCGTCGGTCGGCGCGGAATGCCTGGTGTTCGCGCAGGCCGTCAGCTATGACCGTGTCGGCGAGACCCGGGTGCGAGTGGATCCGGGAGGCTCGGGCCTGACCATCGTCCGGTTGGAATTACGCACCTTCAAGCGGGCCACCACGGCCGCCGTGGAGTCATGTCGTACAGGGGCCTGACTGAAGTCGGATAACCTGCAACCATGACCGAGCAATCCATCACCTGGCTGACACAGGAGGCGTTCGATCGCCTCACCGCCGAACTTGAGCTCCTCAAGACCGACGGCAGGACCAAGGTGACGGCGAAGATCGCCCAGGCACGCGAAGAGGGCGACCTCAGCGAGAACGGCGGCTATCACGCCGCACGCGAGGAGCAGGGCCACCAGGAGGCCCGGATCCGCCAGCTGACCGCCATGCTCGAGAACGTCCAGGTGGGCGAGGCCCCCGTCGGCGCGGAGGCAGTGACTCCCGGCGCCGAGGTGACCGTCTACTACGACGGCGACAAGAAGGACGCCGACACCTTCCTGCTCGGCTCACGCGAACTGATCGACGTCGACGAGTCCGTCGAGATCGAGGTGTTCTCCCCGCAGTCCCCGATGGGGGCGGCAATCCTCGGGCACAAGGTGGGCGACACCGTCGCTTACCGGGCCCCCAACGGCGGCACGATCAAGGTCACCATCGCGAAGGTGAAGGCCTTCGGCGTCTGACCCAGGACTCAGAACCGTCTCCCCTGTTCAGTCCTTGCCGAGCTGCGCGATCACCTCTGCAGCCTCCGCCGGCGACAGCGCACCGGAGGCCACTTCGCTGAGGACCTGCTCGCGGGTCATCGCCGTGATCGGCTCGGCCTCGCCGGCCAGTCCCAGCTTCATCAGCAGCGCAGTGAAGCGGGCCCGCGCCGTCGGGTAGGAGACACCGAGGTGCTTCTCCACCTCACGCAGGTTGCCCCGGGACGCGAGGAAGACCCGCAGCAGCTCGACATCCCGCGCCTCGAGCGCACAGAAGTCGCAGTGCCCGAACTCCCCGGCCAGCTCCGAGCCGCAGTTGCGGCAGCCGAGCCGGGTGGTGATCAGGTCACCCCCACAGACCGGGCAGTCGGACGGGGCGCGGTACTTCGGTTCGACGGTCACCGCTG
>JBBRIY010000400.1:0-2788 GCA_038220215.1 Propionibacteriales bacterium | reverse complement strand
ATCCACTCGGCGTCTGCCAGCTCTACGGCCCAGTCGCTGAAGTCTGCGCGCGGCTGGCCGTTCTCGAAGGCTGTCGGGTCGATCAGGTGTGTCCCGGCGCCGTCCCTGCGGATCTGGATCAGGTAGGCCTTGGCGGTGTAGCGGTAGCCGTGGGCGCGCTCGGTGTCGATCGCGAGCGGGCCCGTGCCTGCCTTCAGCGCGGCACGCGCCGCTGCCAGGGCCTCCGGGGTCTCGATGACGTCAGGGATGCCGTCCACCGGCAGGGCCAGGATCGGGTACCGCGCTTCGTCAGGCTCGTCAGCTGGCTCAGCGGGTTCCCCGATGGGTGCTGCTGTGATCGTCGTCATCGAAGCCACGTCCCCGAACGACGCGGTGCGATCGGCACCACGCCATCGGGCAGTGGCGGTAACCCGGCGGTGAGGCACAGCAGTTCTGACCAGGCCTGCAGGTTGCGGATCACATCTGCTGACGTCGAGATGATCGGCGTCCAGGAGGCCCGCAGCTCGACCTCGGCGCGGGGTGGGTCATCGGCGATACCCCCGAAGGAGCGGCTCGAGACAGCGGTCACGGTGCCGCTGGGCGAGGTGTAGTCGGCCTGGTTCCGTTCGAGGGCGTCGATCAGCCACGACCAGCCCACCTCGGTGAGGAGGGGATCTGTGACCATTTCGGGATCGACGTCCGCGCGGGCATAGGTGACGCAGCGGAAGTCGCCGTTCCAGGACGCGCTGCCTGCAGGGTCATGCAGCAGCACGAGCCGGCCGCTGCCGAGTTCCTCGTCGTTGAGCTCCACCTCAGCGCTGATCGCGACAGCGAAAGGGGCGATTTTGGCTGGGGCCGGGATCTCCTCGACCTTGAGCTCCGGGCGCCACGACATGTTGAGGATCGCCTGCACCGCGATGTCAAACAGCGGTGGAGTGCTCTGTTCCCGACCGGCGACCACCACTGGAGCCTACTGTCGCCGGTGGTCGACGCCCCACTGGGCGCGCCGGGGTCGGGTCACTCGACCGGCTCGAAATCCAGGGAGATCGAGTTGATGCACCAGCGCTGGTCGGTGGGCACGTCGTAGCCCTCACCCTCGAAGACGTGGCCGAGGTGGGAATCGCAGGCTGCGCACCGCACTTCGGTGCGGGTCTGGAAGAGGCTCTTGTCGGTGATGAGGCGAACGCGTTCGGCGGCCGCTGCGGTGTAGAACGACGGCCACCCGCAGTGTGAGGAGAACTTGTGCTCGCTGCGGAACAGTTCGGTGCCGCACGCGCGGCAGCGATAGATGCCGGCGGCGGTGGTGTCGGTGTACTCGCCGGTGAAGGGCGCTTCCGTGCCGGCCTCTCGCAACACCCGGTACTCCAAAGGGGTGAGCTGCGCGCGCCATTCCTCGGGAGTCTTGATGACTTTGAGTTCCATGTGATCTCCTCCTGGCTCGACCCCTCAGCTTAGGCCAGCCTGACAAACTGGGAGCTACCCTGAACCATGGCTGCACCAGCGATGGCACTGGAGATCGACGGGCGCGAGGTCCGGGTCTCGAGCCCGGAGAAGCCGTACTTCGCCGACCTGGGCCTCACGAAGCTCGACGTGGTGGAGTACTTCCGTAGCGTCGGCAGCGGAATCCTCACCGCTTTGCGTGACCGCCCGACCGCCATGGAGCGCTGGCCGGGCGGGGTACGCGACGATGTCGTCGTCGCCACCCGTGCCGACGGCAAGGGGGAGGCGTTCTACCAGAAGCGTGCTCCCGCCAATACGCCCGATTGGGTGCAGACCGCCAACGTCACCTTCCCGTCCGGCCGCACGGCGACGGAGGTGGCGCCGGGGGATCTGGCAACGATCGTATGGATGGCCAACCTCGGCACCGTCCGCTTCCATCCGTGGCCGGTGCGTGCTGCCGACACGGACTCCGTCGACCAGTTGCGGATCGATCTCGATCCGCAGGCCGGCGTCGACTTCGGTATGGCTGTGACGGCGGCCCTCGAACTGCGGGAGGTGCTGTCGGAGGCGGGCCTCACCGGCTTCTGCAAGACCAGCGGTGGACGCGGGGTGCACGTGTTCGCCCCGATTGTGGGAGCCGACTTCATCGAGGCCCGGCACGCCGCCATTGCCATCGGCAGGGAGCTCTCCCGGCGCCTTCCCGATCAGGTGACGGTGAACTGGTGGAAGGAGGAGCGAGGCGAGCGCGTCTTCGTCGACTTCAACCAGATGGCGCGGGACCGGTTGATGACTTCGGCCTATTCGATCCGGCCCACGCCTCGCGGCCTGGTCTCCGCACCGCTGGACTGGTCGGAGCTGCCGGACGTCCATCCGTCTGACTTCACGCTGCTGACCATGCCTGAGCGGTTCGCGGCGGTGGGGGACAAGTGGGCCGCGATGGACGACCTCGAGCCTGGCTCGCTGTCCACGGCGCTGGACTGGTTCGAGCGTGATGCGGCCAACGGCGAGGGTGAGATGCCCTACCCGCCGGAGTACCCCAAGATGCCGGGGGAGCCGCCGCGGGTGCAGCCCAGCAAGAAGAACGCCGCCAACTGGGAGTAGGACGCAGCTCAGCCACCGGACCCGCCGGCCATTTCGGCGGCTCCCGCCAGCTCAGCCGGCACGGGCCAGGCTGGCGTCGTCCCTCTGGTGCCTCGCGTGGCGCATGGGTCTTCGTTCGGGGTCGCACCTTCGGGGTGGGATGGTTTCGGGAATCCCGTCGTCGGCGATCCGGATCTCCCACTGGTCGCGGACCGCGTATCGGGCGGGTTCGACCAGCCCGTGGTGGTGGTGACACAACAAGACCAGATTCCACAGGGCGGTCACACCG
>JBBRIY010000399.1:0-2791 GCA_038220215.1 Propionibacteriales bacterium | reverse complement strand
TCGCAGCCGCGATCGCTGCCCTCGTACCGGCGACGTTCGGCCTTCTCGGCAACAGCACCTTCGCCCAGAGTGTTCCGGTCCGGGTACCGGCATCCGCCCAGGTCATGCCGGCCGAGGACCAGCCCATGCCGACCCCGACCGCCACCAGCACCCACGACGAGCAGGACGACCATGGTGGCGACCGCCCTCGTGACAGCCGTGTCGAGCCGGGCGACGACCGGGACTCCTCGCCGTCGGCCTCTGCCTCCAGCGGTCGTGGCCACGACGACTCCGCCCGTGAGGACCATGGCGGCTCCAGCCGCGGCTCGGACGACTCCGGCAAAGACGACCACGGCAGCTCCGGGCACGGCTCGGACGACCCCAGCAACAACGACGACCACGGCGGACACGGTTCCGATGATTGATGACCGCAACTGACCGCCCCTCTGGGATCCCGGCCCCGGCTCCCCCCGCGGCCGGGATCTCGCCTGCCTGGATCACCGTCTCCAGTGGCGCCCGGGCGCCGTCGGAGTTGGCCCCGCTGAACCTCAGGAGGCTGGTCTGGCGGCTGGTGCTGGGCGCCCTGGGTGTGCTCGTGCTGGTGGGGTTCGGAAGCGCGTTCGCGGCCGGCCAGCTGGCCGAACGCGAGGCGGTCAACGATGCCGCCGGGATCGCCGACGTGCTGGCCGAGGCCGTCGTCCAGCCCGCCCTCGACGAGTCCCTCGCCCAGGGCGATCCCGCCGCGGTGGCCGCCTTCGACGCGATCGTGCGCTCCCGGATCCTCAGCCCGGACATCGTGCGGGTCAAGCTGTGGTCACCCGAGGGCCGGGTCGTCTACGCCGACGAGCCGCAACTGATCGGGCAGACCTTCCCGCTGGACGAGGCCCAGATCCAGGCCCTTCGCAACCCCTCCGTCCGGGCGGAGGTGTCCGAACTTGACCGCAGCGAGAACGTTTTCGAACAGGGCAACGACAAGCTCATGGAGGTCTACCGGCCGGTGTGGACTCCGGGCGGCACCCAGATGCTGTTCGAGATCTACGCCACCTACGAGCCCGTCCGGGAACGCGCAGCTCAGCTGTGGCGCGGCCTCACAGGGGTGATGCTGACCAGCCTCCTCGTCCTCTTCGTGCTCACCGTGCCAATCCTGTGGAGGGTGTTCGACCGACTGCGAGACGTGCAGGAACAGCGTGAGGCCCTGCTCGTGCGCGCCGTCGATGCTTCCGCAGAGGAACGTCGCCGGATCGCGGCCTCGCTGCACGACGGCCCGGTACAGGATCTCGTCGGCACTTCCTTCGCCGTAGCCGGCGCCAGTGCCCGGGCCGAGGCCCTCGGTGACCACTCGCTGGCGCAGGACCTGGGCCGGGCGGCCGGAGCTGTGCGCAGCAGCATCGGGAGCCTCAGGTCGCTTCTGGTCGACATCTACCCGCCCAGCCTCGCCACCGCCGGACTGGCCGCAGCCCTCGGTGACCTGGCAGCCCAAGCCGGCTCCCGGGGTTTGCGGGTCACCCTTGACCTGGCGGACGGGGTGGCCGAGTCGCTCACGGAGGATCAGCAGCGGCTGGTCCACCGGGTGACACAGGAATGTCTGCGCAACGCTGCAAAACACGCCCCGAGTGCGGCGGTCACCGTCTCGCTCCACGCCGAAGATGGCAACGCCATCCTTGACGTGATCGACGACGGGCCCGGATTCGACGTCTCCGCAACGCTTGCCGAACCGAAGGCAGGGCACTTCGGCGTCCGGGTGCTGGGCGACCTGGTTTCTGTGGCGGGTGCGCAACTGGACCTCGCAGTCGCACCCGGCCACGGCACACATTGGCGATTGACGATGACCAGGAGATTCCCATGACCACGGTGCTGCTCGTCGATGATCACCCGATGGTCAGGGCAGGCCTTGCCGCCCTCATCGACGCCACCAGCGATCTCGAGGTCGTCGGTCAGGCTCACGACGGTGCTCAGGCCGTGGAGCTGGCCGCCAAGGTTCTTCCCGACGTCGTCCTGATGGACCTTTCAATGCCCGTGATGGACGGTATCGAGGCCACCCGGCGGATGCTGGCATCCATCCCTGGCACCAAGATCGTGATCCTCACCTCGTTCTCCGACGCAGGCAAGGTCACCGACGCGCTTGCCGCAGGTGCGATCGGCTACCTCCTCAAGGACAGCGAGCCCGAACAGTTACTCGCCGGAGTACGCGCGGCGGCTGAGGGCCACGCACCACTGGATCCGAAGGTGGCCAAGGTACTGCTGCCGGGGGCCCGGCCCCACCGGGCTGACGAGTCGCTGTCGGCGCGTGAATTGCAGGTTCTGCGACTCGTCGCAAAGGGGCTGGCCAACAAGCAGATCGGGCGGCAGTTGGGAATCACAGAACGAACGGTGAAAGCCCACCTGGGCCAGGTGTTCCGACAGCTCGGTGTCGAGGACAGAACCAGCGCAGCACTGTGGGCACGCGACCATGTCAGGGGCGAATGACCCACCTTGTTTGATGCGCCCGACAGCACAGCGCAGCATGCGGAATTCACGGTGCTCGTTGCAGCATCGACCATCCCCAGACACACACAAGACTTTCGGCAGATCCGTACGTTGGATTTCGAGAGATGGGAAATCGCACACAGTGCCAGCTTCGTCCACACGCATGCTCGCGCGCCGTCCACTTAGGCAGCGTTTCCCCAGTCAAGTGGCGGAGGATACGAGATTCGAACTCGTGAGGGCGTAAACCCAGTTCGCTTTCCAACTGGGTGGACGCGAGGTGGTCGGCCCGGCCGAAGAATTACTCGCGTTTGCCGACCACGTACGACCCGACGGATGCGGCCAGCGT
>JBBRIY010000398.1:0-2800 GCA_038220215.1 Propionibacteriales bacterium | reverse complement strand
CTCAGCCTGTTCGGCAGCCCGACCGCCGGGTGGGGGCTCGAGATCGCGCTCGCCGTTGGTGTCATCTCCCTCGGACTGTTCATCTGGCGCCAGCTGGTTCTCCAGCGCTCCGACGCGGCCCTGCTCGACCTGCGCACCTTCGCCTATCCGATCTTCTCAACAGCCATCGGCGTGATGGCCATCGCCATGGCCGCGCTGTTTGGCACGATCATCGCGCTGCCGCTGATCCTGCAGCAGGTGATGCACGCCGAGCCGCTGTTCGTCGGCCTGCTGCTCCTGCCCGGAGCGCTGCTGACCGGCCTGCTGGGGCCGGTCGTCGGACGCCTCTACGACCGGGTCGGGCCGCGCTGGCTGGTGGTCCCCGGGTCGGTGGCCGTCGGCGTCGGCTTCGTGCTGTTCGCGCAGGTGGCCGTGACCACGCCCTGGTGGTGGCTGCTGGTAGCCCACCTGTGCCTCAGCCTCGGGTTGGCCTTCATGTTCACCCCGCTGTTCACGATCTCGCTCGGCGCGCTGCCCCCGTACCTGTACAGCCATGGTTCCGCCATGGTCGGGACGGTGCAGCAGGTGGCCGGGGCAGCGGGGACGGCACTGTTCGTGACGGTGATGTCAACGGTCGCGGCAGCCCAGCCGGCGGGGACGAGCCCGGAGGTCGCCCTTGCCGCCGGTGCGAGGACCTCGTTCACGACCGTGGGCGTGATCTGGCTCGCCGCGATCGTCGCCACGTTCTTCCTCCGCAAGCCTGAGGACACGGTGCACGCGTAGGCTCTCGGGCGTGCCGACACCCGAGTTCATCATTGCCCTCCGCGAGAAGGTCGGTACGACCCGCCTGTGGCTGTCCGGCGCGACCGCCGTCGTCGTTCGTCCCGGGGCGGACGGCGAGGAGGTCCTGCTGGTGCGGCGTGCGGACAACGGGGAGTGGACGCCGGTCGCCGGCATCGTCGATCCCGGCGAGCACCCCCAGGTCACCGCCGTCCGCGAGGTGGCAGAGGAGGCCGGCGTGACAGCCGTGGTTGAGCGACTCGTCTGGCTCACGGTCACAGAGGTGATCACCTACGAGAACGGCGACGAGACCCAGTACATCGACCACGTGTTCCGGTGCCACTGGGCCGGCGGCGACCCGCACCCGGTGGACGGTGAGGCCAGCGAAGCGGCCTTCTTCCCCGTCGACGCCCTGCCACCGATGACTCCCCGGCACGTCCAGCAGGTCCGGTTGGCGCTGGCGAACGAGCCGGAGGCCCGGCTCGGCTGAATCGCCCGGCAGTTCCGCATTGGCCGATCCGCATCGGCTGGTCGGCAGCGCGAACGAGACAGGACGCCCACACCGGACCGGAGAAGATGATCGCTGACATGAGCCTCGCGATGGTGGCCATCCTCGGCGTGCTGCTGGTACTGGCGGTCACAGCTCTCGCCCCCAAGGTCGGGATCGCGCCACCGCTGCTCCTCGTCGGGATGGGGATCGCTGCCAGCCTGCTGTCGTTCGTCGATCCAGTGACCGTTGCCACCGGAATGGGTCCTGGCCGGCGTCCTGCCACCGCTGCTGTACTCCTCGGCCGTGAACACCCCTTCGATGGAGTTCCGGCGCGACTTCGGTCTGATCTCGGCGTTCTCCGTGACGCTCGTCGCTGCCACGTCCGTTGTGATCGGTGTCGTCCTCACGGTCCTGGTGCCCCATCGCCATCCGCGACCTCGGCACCTATCCGTCCGGCATGCTGGATGCCGCCCTTGCCCAGCTGGACGCCGAGCAGCTGGGGATCGAGCTCCAGCACCACGAGTAACCCGTGGCCACCCGCCCCAGCCGCGCACCAAGTTGGGGACGGTTCCTAACCCGGTCCGGACCGAATTGGGGACGGTTCCCAAATCGGTCCGGACCGAGTTAGGAACCGTCCCCAATTCGGGCCGGGCCTGTCGCTACCATCACATCCAACAACACCAGAGGAAGGCGCGGGTCCATGTTGCCGCTGGCTGAGCTCCACCTGCACCTGGAGGGCACCCTCGAACCTGAGCTCGTGCTCACCCTCGCCGAACGCAACCGGATCGCACTGCCCTACCGGGACGTCGACGACCTGCGCAGCCGCTACACCTACGGCTGCCTGCAGGACTTCCTCGACCTGTACTACTCGAACATGCAGGTGCTGCGGACCGAGGCGGATTTCGCAGAGCTGACTGACGCCTATCTGACGCGGGCAGCTGCGGCCGGCGTCGTGCACGCAGAGGTATTCTGTGACCTGCAGGCCCACACCGTCCGTGGCGTACCCGCAGCGGTGGTGCTGGCCGGGATCGCCGACGCGCTCGCCACCTCCGAAGCCGACCACGGCATCAGCAGCGGGCTGATCCTCACCTTCCTGCGCCACCTGCCCGCGTCCGACGCGGTGCGGGCCTACGACCAGGCACTGGCCACCGGCGTGGAACTGCTGGGCGTGGGACTCTGCTCCTCCGAGGTGGGCTTCCCCGCCGCACCGTTCGCCGCCCTGTACGCCCGCGCCCGCGCCGACGGCCTGCACACCGTCGCACACGCCGGCGAGGAGGGCGGGCCGGACTCCGTCTGGGATGTCCTCGAACACCTGTCGGTGGAGAGGATCGACCACGGCATCAACGCCATGGGCGACCCTGCGCTGGTACGCCACCTCGCAGAGCGGCAAGTCCCGTTGACGGTCTGCCCGCTCTCCAACGTCCGGTTACATGCTGTGCCCAGCCTCGCCGACCACCCATTACCAGCCATGCTGGAGGCCGGCCTCAAGGTCTGCATCAACTCTGACGACCCGGCCTATTTCGGTGGCTACCTGGATGCGAACCTGGCGGC
>JBBRIY010000397.1:0-2824 GCA_038220215.1 Propionibacteriales bacterium | reverse complement strand
GATCGTCTCGTCGAGGGTGTGCGTGACCACGCCGTCGGCAATGAAGTACGCCGTCTCGGTGCGGGTCATGTTCAGGACGACGCGCAGGATGATGCCGGTGAGCCCGACGCCACCGATCGTCGCCCAGAACAGCGTCCCGTCGGGATCGTCCGCCGAGCCGTCCGGGGTGATCGTCAGCACGCGACCGTCGGCAACCAGCAGCTGCATGGACGCCACGTGGTCGCCGAAGGAGCCGGCGCTGTGGTGGTTCTTGCCGTGCACGTCGCAACCGATCGCGCCACCGACGGTGACCTGGCGCGTGCCGGGAAGGACCGGCACCCACAGGCCGTAGGGCAGGGCTGCGCGCATCAGCGCGTCGAGGCTCACCCCGGCGTCGACGTCGACCGTCGCAGCGTCCGGGTCGATGCGGTGGATGGTGTCCAGCGGGGTCATGTCGACCACGATCCCGCCGGCGTTCTGGGCCACATCGCCGTAGGAGCGTCCGAGCCCGCGCGCGACGATGCCGCGCTTCAGGTGCGACGGGGAGTCGGCATTGTGGTCGGCGACGGCCGCCACAGCTCTGGCGATCAGGTCGATGTCCGGCGTGGACAGCACCTGTGCTGTCGTGGGTGCGGTGCGTCCCCAGCCCGTGAGGCGGGTGGTGCTCGTGGGCAGGTCGAGTTCTCGGGTGTCGCTCATCGGGCCTCAGACTACCGTGCGACGCGGCTCCCCGAGGGCGGGGGGACCCGGGACTAGCATCGGGACGGTGAGCGCGAACGAGACCTTGATGAGCGTGTGTGACGCAGCCCTGTTCGATCTGGACGGGGTGCTGACCCCCACGGCCGAGGTGCACATGCACGCCTGGGCACGGATGTTCAACGAGTACCTGGCTGGGGCTTTGTGGCGCTCAGCCGACCTGAGCGAGTACACCGACGCCGACTATTTCGCCCACGTCGACGGCAAGCCGCGCTACAACGGTGTACGCGACTTCCTGGCCTCCCGCGGCATCGAGCTTCCGTGGGGCGACCCGTCCGACCCGCCGGAGGCAGAGACCGTCTGCGGTCTCGGCAACCGCAAGAACGTCAGCTTCGCAGCCGTCCTCGCCAGCGACGGCGTCATGCCCTACCCGGGCTCGGTGCGACTGCTGGACTACCTGGAGAGCAAGGGCATCGCCGTCGCCGTTGTCTCCTCCTCGCAGAACGCGGACGCCGTGCTCACCGCAGCCGGCCTGCGCGACCGCTTCGACGTGGTGATCGACGGCCGGCTGGCGCACGCAGAGGGGCTGCCCGGCAAGCCCGCCCCCGACACCTACCTCCGCGCGGCCGAGGCCCTCGGGATACCGAAGGAGCGTGCCGTCGTGTTCGAGGACGCCGTCTCCGGCACGGAAGCCGGCCGGGCCGGTGCCTTCGGGCTCGTCGTGGGAGTTGACCGCGGCGTCGGGATCGCGACCCTGCTGGACTCGGGAGCGGACCTGGTGGTGAGCGACCTGGCGGAGCTGCTCCCGTGACGGTGCCCGCTGCCGACCCGATGGATCGCAGCCGCTTCCCTGTCGAGGAGTGGGGAATCACGGAGAACCGCTACGACACCGCCGGCCTCGGCCAGCGCGAGACGGTGTTCGCTGTCGGCAACGGCTACCTCGGCCTGCGCGGCAACAACGAGGAGGGCAGCGTCGAGGCGTACGCCCACGGCACCTTCATCAACGGCTTCCACGAGACCTGGGACATCCGGCACGCCGAGGACGCCGTCGGCTTCGCCCGGGTGGGTCAGACCGTCGTCAACGTCCCCGACGTCAAGACCATCGTGATCTCCGTCGATGGCGAGCAGTTGCGGCTCTCCACTGCGGAGCTGGAGTCCTTCGGTCGCTCCATCGACTTCCGCGACGGCGTCGTGCGTCGTGAGCTGCTGTGGGTCACCGAGGCCGGGCAGCGCGTCCAGCTCCGTTCCACGCGGATGGTGTCGTTCACCCGCCGCAACCTCGCGCTGATCTCCTACGAGATCGTGGTCCTCGACTCCGACGCGGAGGTCGTGATCGCGTCCGAGGTCCGTAACCGGCAGGACGAGGCGTCCGAGGGCGCCTCCAGCGTCGTCGGCTTCGACCCGCGCCGCTCCGCCCAGTTCGAGAACCGCGTGCTGCTGAGCCAGGTGAACGGCGAGGAGCAGGGACGGATGGTGTTCGGCTACCGCGCTGCCCACTCCGGGCTGGGCCTCGCGATCGCCGTCGACCACGAGCTGTACACCGCCGACGCCGTGTCGATCGACACCCGGATGAATGCCGACCTCGGACGACGCACCTACCGCATCGCCGCCACCATGGGAGAGCCGATCCTGCTGCTGAAGTGGGCCGCCTACCACGACGGCCCGCCGGAAGTGGAGGTCGCCGACCTGGTCGGACTGGCACTGCTGACCATCGACGATGCGCAGGCGGTGGGGCGTGAGGCGATCGAGGCCGAGCAGCAGGACTGGCTCGAACGCTACTGGTCGCGCGCCGACGTCCAGCTGGACGGTCAGCCCGCGCTGCAGCAGGCAGTGCGCTGGTGCCTGTTCCAGCTGGCGCAGGCCACCGCGCGGGCCGACGGCGCCGGCATCGGTGCGAAGGGGGTCACCGGGTCCGGCTACCAGGGGCACTACTTCTGGGACACCGAGATCTACCTCGTCCCGTTCCTCGCCCACACCAACCCGGGCCTGGCCCGGCGGGCGCTGCGGTTCCGCATCGCCCTGCTCGACAAGGCGAGGCAGCGTGCGGCCCAGATGGCACAGCGCGGCGCCCTGTTCCCCTGGCGCACCATCAACGGCGAGGAGGCGTCGGCCTACTACGCCGCCGGCACCGCGCAATATCACATCGACG
>JBBRIY010000396.1:0-2840 GCA_038220215.1 Propionibacteriales bacterium | reverse complement strand
CTGCCGGGACGACCGGGACGAGGGTCGACGTCGACGACGGCTCGCTGGCGTTGGCAGCAACCACCACAACAGACGCGGAAGGGTTGGCAGCCGACGGCTACCTCGACCTCGTGCCGGTGACCGGCGAGGCACCGACGGCGGCTCCAGCGGTGGTGCCGGGCCTGATCGCCGCTGTCCTGCGCGGCGACCAGGTGATCTATGTGACGGCCGCAGCCGACAGCTTCAGCATCTGCTTCCGCGACGTCACCACCTGGGCGACCCCCGCATGCCAGCCGTTTGCAGTCGACGGCGTCGACCATCCCCTCGCCGCATCCGCCGCCCTTGCGGTGGGCGCCGGGTGGGTGCTCGTCACCCCGCGATGGGGGGCCGGCTCGCAGGCGAACCTCGTGGTGGCCGGTACTGCGTCCCCGTCCGCGCCGGCGCCTGTCGTAGAACCGGACGCCGACCGGTCGGCCGTATTCGCCGTCGGTGACTCTGACCGTCCGCTCGTCTCGGTGTGGAACGCCACCGCCGGCTACATCGGCCAGGTAGGTGTGGGCGGCACCGTCTCCAGGCTGTTCACTCACCCGACAAGCCCTGTCGATGTCACGGCCCTGCGGCTCACCGCAGACCGGTTGACCGGCCTCGACGACCGGACCGGCGACCAGGCCAGCGGCTACCAGGCCTGGGGACGGTCGCTCACCGACTCCCGGATCGGGGCGGAGTCCCTCTTCGGCCCACAGGCTGTGGAGATCGGGGCCTCCTCCTCGCGCACGCTGGTCGATGACGGCTACCGGCTGCAGCTGTTCGATGGCGGCAAGCCCGCCGGTTCGCTGACACCGCCGAAGTTCGGCGCGAACGTCGAATCGCTTACTGGTCCCTACTTCTACGGCCGCACCGTTGCCTACGACCAGGTGATGCGCGTGGACGGGCAGGCGCTGCGCAAGGGCCAGGTGCGTGCCCTGTTCGGTTCGCGGGCGCTGATGCTCACCAACCAGAGCCTCAACCGCTACGAAGTTGCCGACGTGACGTCCACAGCCTCGACGCGGGTGGACGTGCCGCTGGCCTTCGGGCCGACCACCTTCGACGCGGTGGGGTTGTGGGGCGACTACGTCCTCGGGTTCAACACCCTCGGCGCGGCAAGGACACCGACGACGGTCGTGCTGAACTACCGCACCCACCAGTCCTGGCAGCACGCCGGCTACCCGATCGAGATCGGCGACGGGTTCGTCGCGATGCAGCTGCCAGCGGCTGCCGGCGACCCGCACACCGACGACGTGCTGGGGGTGTGGAACATCCTCACCGGCGCCGTCACACGCATGCCCGATCGCGACTGGCGCGCCGTCAGCTCCGACGGCAGTCACCGGCTGGCATACAGCACCGGGTCGCAGCTGGTGGTGCGCGACATCGTCGGTGCCGCCCGTTCCGCCCCGCGGGTGCTGGGGTCCATCGCGCAGCCCGGCCTCAACCTCATCACCGGCAAAGCCGTCTGGAGCCTCTCCATCGACGCGAGCAAGGCGCTCGCCCCCGGGACCCTGACCATCAGGGGCAGCGCTGGGGTGGTCTACACCGCGCCGCTCCCGGCCACCGCGACCGGCGCGCTGCACGGCATCCGCTGGAATGGAAGGAACGGGGGCAGCCTCGTGCTGCCCGGCACGTATCGGTGGACGATCACCCAGCGAGCCGCCGACGGCACCGGCAACCTCGTCGCAGTGGACGGGACATCGGCGGTGACCGGCACGATCGTGGTGGTCAGGGCCCCGCTCGGGACCGTGACCGGCTCCGTGCCGAGCATCCGCGACACGACGCCGGTGGTGGGCCAGAAGCTGACGGCCTCCGAGGGCGCCTGGTCGCCGAGCACTGGCCTCGCGTTCGCGTACAACTGGTACCGCAAGGGCACGTCCGCTTCCCTCGGAACCGGTCGGACCTACCAGGTCACCCCGGCGGACCTCGGGCACCAGCTCCGGGTTCTTGTCACTGGCAGGGTGCCGTACTGGGCGTCCACAACGAAGGCGTCCACCTACTCATCCAAGGTCGGCAAGGGCACTTTCGGCGTAGGGCGCCCGACCATAGACAACACCAGGCCGAAGGTCGGCGCGGTGCTGACGGCGAAACCGGGAACCTGGACGCCGGCAGGCGCGAAATACCGCTTCCAGTGGTACCGGGTCGCTTCCTCGGGCAAGTCGACGAAGCTGAAGGGCAAGACGAAGGCCACCTTCACCGTCCCGAAGTCCCTCGGTGGTCTTCGGGTGCGGGTCAAGGTGACGGCCAGCTTTGCCGGCTACAACAGTGGCTCGGCCAACTCGCCGCGGACGGCGAAGATCGCGAGGGCGTGAGCCGGAGGTCCCGCCTGAGGGGGAAAGCAGGAGTCTGGACGAATTCCCGGTGCGGGCAACCCGGGGGTGATAGCTTCCGCCTATTCCGCGCGTGTTGGAGCGCGCGGGTGGGGGGATTGTGATGTTGCACGGGGGGTGGCGCCTGCGCGCGCCGAAATTCGAGAACCATGGCCGTCCGTACGTGGCAGGGCTGGCAGCACTCGCCCTTGTGGCGGGACTGTGCGGGCTCGCGGCATCGCCGGCGGCGGCCGTCGAGGACACCGACCACGTCGCGTTGCCGACCACCGGTTACGTCCCCACCGTCGTGGCGGCTTCCGGCACGGGGATCCTCCTGGCTCCAACTGATGACGGCGCGTACCAGGTGTCGAGCGATTCGGGCCAGACCTTCGGCGACCTGACGGCACCAGCCTTCACCGGCCAGGTCAGCTACGTCGGGGAGGGCACCGTGATGTACGTCGACCCCACGGGCGACACCGACGACACCGGGGACTTCCTGCGCCTCTACACCTACGACTTCGCCGCCGG
>JBBRIY010000395.1:0-2878 GCA_038220215.1 Propionibacteriales bacterium | reverse complement strand
GGTGGCGCCATCCTGTGGCAGCACCTGTTCTGGTTCTTCGGGCATCCCGAGGTCTACATCATCGCTTTGCCGTTCTTCGGCATCATCACCGAGATCCTGCCGGTCTTCAGCCGGAAGCCGATCTTCGGTTACATCGGCCTCGTCGCCGCGACGCTGAGCATCGGTGCCCTGTCGATGTCGGTGTGGGCGCACCACATGTTCGTCACCGGTGCAGTGAACCTGCCGTTCTTCTCCTTCATGACGTTCATGATCGCCGTGCCGACCGGTGTGAAGTTCTTCAACTGGATCGGCACGATGTGGGGTGGGGCGATCAGTTTCGACACACCCATGCTCTGGGCGATCGGCTTCCTCACCACCTTCCTGTTCGGCGGCCTGACCGGCATCATCCTGGCGTCGCCGCCGCTGGACTTCCAGGTCTCCGACACCTACTTCGTCGTCGCCCACTTCCACTACGTCGTCTTCGGCACGGTGGTGTTCGCGATGTTCGCTGGCTTCTACTTCTGGTGGCCGAAGCTCACCGGGCGGATGCTCAACGAGCGCATCGGGAAGCTGCACTTCTGGATCCTGTTCATCGGCTTCCACACCACCTTCCTCGTGCAGCACTGGCTGGGAGTCGAGGGCATGCAGCGCCGGATCGCTGACTACCTGCCCACGGAGGGCTTCACCCTGCTGAACCAGATCTCCACCGTTGGCGCCTTCCTGCTCGGCATCTCGATGATCCCGTTCCTGTGGAATGTGTGGATCAGCCGCAAGTCGCCGTTGGTCAAGGTCGACGACCCGTGGGGCTGGGGCCGATCGCTGGAATGGGCCACCTCCAGCCCGCCGCCACGGTTCAACTTCGACAAGCTGCCGCGGATCCGTTCCGAGTCGCCAGCCTTTGACCTTGCGCACCCCGAGGTTTCGCGGCCGGTCAACCCGGCGCAGGAAGTCATTGATTCGGCCGTTGCAGAGGAGGGCCAGAAGTGAAGGCCGAACGCTGGATGTTCGTTTTCATCACTGCCTTCTTCGTTGTCGTAGTGCCGATCTACTGGTTCATGTCGCACGAGATCATCGGCACGGTCGCCCTGCTGTTGACGGTTGCCTTCAGCGGCATGCTCGCGATCTTCTTCACCGTCCAGTCGAACAAGATCGATGCGCGTCCCGAGGACCGCAAGGATGGCGAGATCCTCGACGGGGCTGGCGAGGTCGGGTTCTTTCCGTCCAGCAGCATCTGGCCTTTCTGGGCGGCCCTGACCGTCATGTTGCTTTCGCTGGGGCCGGTGTTCGGCTGGTGGATCGCCCTGCTGGGCGTCGGCATGGGCGTCTGGGCGGTGACCGGTTGGTGCTATCAGTACTACCGGGATGATTACCAGCACTGAACCTGCTGTCCCAAGCTCCGCGATGTGGCGCCCCACCCACTACATTGCGCGGACCCATACCGTGCAGGCCGTCTTCGCCGTCGACTACGTCGCCAGGCTCGCCATGGCGCCGCAGAAGTGGACGTTCGTGAAGTCCAACCCGCTGGATCTGGCTGTTGTCGCGCTTCCCTTGCTGCGACCGCTTCGATTGATCCGCCTCCTCGCGCTCATCTCCATCCTGCACAGAACGGGGACGCACGGGCTCAGAGGGAAGGTGGTGATCTACACCGTCGGGGCCACCCTCCTGCTTATCACTGTGGGTTCCTTGGCCATCACGGAGGCCGAACGCGGCGAGGCCGGCGCCAACATCACCACGTGGGGCGATGGCATCTGGTGGGCCCTGTCGACCATGACGACCGTCGGCTATGGCGATCGGTATCCGGTCTCAGCCACTGGCAGGATTGTCGCCGCCGCCTTGATGATCGGTGGGATTGCGCTGTTGGGCGTCGTCACGGCAACCATCGCATCCTGGTTGGTGCAACGCGTGAGCGAGGTGACGGAGACCGAAGAGGCAGCCACCCGCGCGCAGGTCGAACTCCTGACATCAGAGATTGCCTCATTGCGCGTCGAACTGCTGGCCCTGGCTCACGGTCCTGTCGGACCGCCGGACACGGAGGCTGCTCGACGATAGTTGTCTGTCGACGCACCGAACCACGACAAGATGTGCACCAGCTACCAGCTACCAGCTGGAGTGCAGTGGGCGCCCCTCGTTGTAGCCGGACGCAGACTGCACCCCGACGATCGCCTGGCTTCCGAACTCGGTAAGGGTGCGGGCCCCGGCGTACGTGCAGGAGCTCCGCACGCCCGACACGATGAAGTCCAGCAGGTCCTCCACGCCCGGACGGGACGGGTCGAGATACATCCGGGACGAGGAGATGCCCTCCTCGAACAGCGACGCCCGGGCCCGGTCGAACGCCGACTGGGTGCGGGTGCGGGCCCGGACAGCGCGGGCCGACGCCATGCCGAAGGACTCCTTATAGGGCCGCCCGTCGGAGGCGAACATCAGCTCGCCGGGGGACTCGTGCGTCCCGGCGAACCACGAGCCGATCATCACCGCGCCGGCCCCGGCGGCCAGCGCGAGGGCGACGTCGCGAGGGTGCCGGACGCCGCCGTCGGCCCAGATGCTCTTGCCGGAGTCCCGTGCCTCCTCCGCGCACTCCAAGACGGCGGAGAACTGGGGCCGGCCGACGCCGGTCTGCATGCGGGTGGTGCACATCGCGCCCGGGCCCACACCGACCTTCACGACATCGGCGCCGGCCTCGATCAGGTCGGCGGTCCCGTCTGCCGTGACCACGTTGCCTGCCACGATCGGGACGTTGCGGCCGGATGCAGCGACCGCCGCGCGACACCGCTGGACGGCGCTGATCATCCGCTCCTGGTGTCCGTGCGCCGTGTCCATGACCAGCACGTCGGCGCCGGCCTCGAGCAAGCTCTCCGCGCGGCGCTCCACATCGCCGGAGATGCCGACGGCCGCGCCGATC
>JBBRIY010000394.1:0-2880 GCA_038220215.1 Propionibacteriales bacterium | reverse complement strand
TGCGCCGCCGTCGAGTCAAGCACGAACGGACGCTCGAACTGGTGGCGGGTCTCCCACAGCTCCCGCAGCATCGGCGAGAACCAGCCGCCGACGCTGACCACCACGCGCGGTAGCGCCGAGATTCTCGGGGTGGGGACTCCGGCGAGGGCCGCGGTCTCGCTCGCGACCTGGCGAACGGTGCGCGGTGGCAGTGTCGGCACGTGCCAGGCACGTCCCCAGCCGTCACCGGTGGCCAGCGCGGCAGCCAGCGCACCGATGTCGCCGAGATAGCTCCAGGAGTGCGGCACGTCCAGGCCACCGATCGGCATGCTCACGGCCCTGCCTGCCGCTGCCGGGCCGATCACGTAGGTGTTGAGCACGCTCGCGCCTGCGCTCGCCTCCGGCCCGAAGTAGTCCGCCGGCCGTACCTCCGTCACCCGGCACCGGCCCTCCTCGTGTGCATGCAGCGCCTCGCGCCACATCCGCACCCTGATCTCGCCCTTGGCACCGTTCGGACGCTGCGGGGTGTTCTCTGTCATCGGGGCGTCGACGCGGCCATAGCCGTAGAGGTTCGAGATCGTGACGAGCCCGGCGCCGGACCGCTCGGCAGCGCCGAGGATGGCGGCGGCCATGCCCGGCCACTCCTGCGCCCAGCGCCAGTATCGGCTCGGGTTCACCGCGTTGACGATGCTGGCCGCACCCCTCAGCGCTGCGTCAAGGGCGGCGGTGTCGGCGACGTCGACGGCGCGCCCCTCAGCCCCGTCCGGCAGGTCCTTCGGCCCCGAGCGGGACAGGACGACCACTCGCTGGCCCGCCTCGACCAGCTTCGCGGCAGTCGCCCTGCCGATCCCGCCGGCCCCCACCACAACATGCGTGCCCATACCGACCCCTTACGTGAACGTTGTTCTCGCTTCAAGCCAAGCACGCCATGTGACAAGATGCAAGAACACTGTTCACACTTCGTCGGGAGGATTCGATGGGCAAGCGTGCCGAACACCGGGAGGCCACGGAGCGGGCAATCCTCGACGCCGGACTGCGCCACCTCGCCGACGGGGGCGCGACGGGCCTCACCGTCCGCGGACTGGCACGCGAACTCGGCATGGTGCCCTCAGGGCTCTACCGGTATGCGACCAACCGCGACGAACTGCTCACCCTGCTGATCGCCCACGCCCACGGTGATCTCGCCGACCACGTGCGAGCCGCGCATGACCGGGTGGACCCTACCGACCTGCGGGGCCGCTGGCGCGCGGTGGCACACGGCATCCGGGACTGGTCGCTGGCCCATCCGCACGAGTTCGCCCTCATCTTCGGCACCCCGGTGCCGGGCTACCACGCACCCCCGGAACGGACAGAGGAGCCGGGCACCCGGGTGCTCCTGCTCCTCGCCCGGCTGGGGTCGGACGCGGAGGCCGCGGGGGTCCATCCCTCGCATGGCGAGGCTTTCGAGGCGGCGGCCAAGGCCGGAGCCGCCCCTGCGTTGGCCGCCATCGAACCGGCAGGACTGCTACTCACCGCGCCGACGGCCCTGGCCGGTATCGCCGCCTGGCAGCTGGTGATGGGCTCGGTGCTGAGCGAGCAGTTCAGCTACCTCGGCCACGAAGGGCTCGACTTCGCGCCGGCCTTCGACGGTGTCGTGCTGGCCGGCGAGCAGCTGATCTTCGGGGCTCAGGCCTCGTAGTCCACGCACACCCGCTCGGTGCGTACCTTGCCGATGAAACCTGCGATCGCGACATGGTCGGGGTGCCCGGCGTAGGCCTTCAGCGCCTCGGGGGACTCGAACTCGGAGTACAGCACCAGGTCGTAGCTGTGCTCGAAGGGTTCGGTCGGGATCACCGGCTCGAGGGTGATGATGCCCGGTACGACCTCGGTGAGGCCGAGCAGGGCCTCCTGCACCAGCTTCAGGTTGGTGGCCTTGTCTGCACCTTCGGCCTCGTCGGCGAAGTTCCACATCACGATGTGCTTGATCACGGTGACACCCTACGCAGGACCGGCGTCGTGGCGGACCAGGTCGAGCAGGTCGTGCCACGCCTCGACCTTCGTACGCTCGCTGCCCCGGATGCTTCCCCGGTCGATCTCGGCCTCATCGATCCGGCGCCAGTCCTCCAGGTCGCTGGGGCGGACGCCGCGGGCGGCGAGGGCGGCGTCGAGGTCGGTGAGGTGGCGGCGCGGCTGCGTTACGAGGTCGGCCAGCAGGTGCGCGACGGTCTCTGCCGCGTCCTTCCTGTTGCTGCCGATCAGCCCGACCGGCCCGCGCTTGATCCAGCCCACCGCGTACTCGCCGGGCCGCGCGGAACCGTCGAGTTCCAGCACCCTGCCCTCCAGGTTCGGGATGCGGCCTTCGTCGTAGGGGACGCCGGGCAGTGGTACCCCGCGGTACCCGATCGAGCGCAACACGAGGTCGGCTGGCACCGTGATCGCCTCCGCTCCAGGAGCAGTGGGCTCGAAGCGGACGGCCTGGACGCGGCCCTCACCGTCCAGCGCTGTGGGACGGTGCCAGAACAGCAGGTGCAGCCAACGGTCGGCCACGGCCGGGGAGCCAGCCACCGCCCTGGCGATGGAGGCGACGTTGGCCCGGGCGTGGCGTTCGAGGACGGCCTCGTCGATCGCTTCGAGATCACAGCCGGCGAGGGTGATCCCGACGCCGGGAGTCTCCAGCAGTTCGCGGAGCTCGGGGGTGGTGAAGGTGGCATGCTCCGGGCCGCGGCGTCCGACCAGCCACACGTTCTCGACTTCCGCCTCCCGCAGGCCGGCCAGCACGCTGTCGGGCATGTCGGTGACGCTGAGGGCCGCCGGCTCCTTCAGCAGGATGCGGGCCACGTCGACGGCCACATTGCCGACGCCGATCACGACGGCGTCGTGCACCCCGGCCATGGGCTGCGGTTCCGCGTCCGGGTGCCCGGA
>JBBRIY010000393.1:0-2881 GCA_038220215.1 Propionibacteriales bacterium | reverse complement strand
CTCGGCCTGAGCCGCTCGGTCGACGAACTCGTCAGCGGCACCACAGCGGCCGGCCATGCGTTCCGGGTCCTCGAGTACGACTACTCCGGAGCCGGGCACGGCTACTCCGAACGGGTGGCGTGCCTGCAGTTGGCATTCGGCCTGCCGGACGTCTTCGTCAGTGATGGTGACCAGGCCCGGCCCGGAATCTCCCCAGCCGGGGTTTCGCTCGTCCAGGCAGGGGACGGCGCGCTCCGCGCAATAGCGGCCGATGGGGCGCTGGCCGCCCAGGTGCTTGCGTTGGTGGGCCCCGGCGTTGCTGCCTTCGCCACCCTCGCAGAACAGGTCGACCTCGGCATCGACGGCGACCAGCTGGTGGTGAGCCACGCACCGAAGGACCCCCAGGACCTCCTTGCCTTCCTGGCAGCCCTCGACCCGATCGTCGCTGCGCTCTCCGGCGAGGAGTTGCGCAGCCATGAGGTGCTTCCCACGCCGGAGCGGTTCGGGTTCTACGGCCATCCGGACTGGCGGTTCGCCCCGGACGGCGCGTGGGTGCTCGACGACTACCCGGTCACCGCCGGTGGTTACGGCCACGAGGTCACCGACCCGATCACGGGTTTGCGTGACGGCATCCGGATGGACGCGTTCACCCACGAATGGAAGACCGATCGCACCGAGACCTACACCGACTCCCAGGGCCACCTGCGCACCCGGACGGTGACCGATCACCACTCCGAACCGGTGTGCGGCTTCCTGCTGCCGTTCGCGCTGCCCGACCTGTCGGTGAACGGCCGTCGGATCGGGCGCAAGGTCGCCTTCGAGAGCGAGGCCTTCAACCGGGTCTTCACCGTGCGGACCGAGGAACCGAAGTTCGCCTCCGACGTCATCCACCCGCGCACCATGGAATGGCTCCTCGCCACGCCGTACCGGGGCTGGACGGTGCAGGGCAACGCCGTGCTGTTCGAGGTGGAGAAGCACGACCACCTCCTCATCGACCTGTGCGAAGCCACCCTGCGGGGCTGGCTGGGCCGGATCCCACGTTTCGTCTGGGCCGATCTCGGTCTCACAGTTCCGCCCTATCTCGTTGAGTAGGGTGGAGACGTGAGCGACCCGGTGACCGTGACAGAGGCGGCGCTGCTGGCCCGCGACCAGCAGTCCCAGCCCTGGCAGCAGGCTTTCGTCACGGTGATCTCCGGCGGCATCACCCGCGCTGAGGTCATCGACCGGGTCACCGATCGCATCGAGTACGCCCCGCGGTTCCGGCGCCTTGTGGCTGGCTGGCCGATCCCGGGGTGGGTGGACGATCCCAACTTCAGCGTCGCCGGCCACGTCCGCGAGACCACCCTCGAACCCGGACAGAAGCTCGAGGACTGGCTGTCCGCGCGCCTGGCCGTTGGCCTGGACCGGGAGCACCCGCTGTGGGAGGCCACCCTGGTGCATGGCATCGCGCCCGGCACACAGGCGCTGGTGGTGTGCTCCCACCCGGCTCTGGTCGACGGCTACGACAACGTCCACCTGCTGCAGGAACTGTTCGACGAGCATCCCGAGTCCATTGCGGAGGCCACCGTCGACTGGCAGCCCGCCCAGGCCGAGATGCCCGGGATCGCGGACGTGGTCGGAGCCATCGGTGACCCCTTCCGGATCGTGACGGGCGCAGCGACCGGGCTGCTCGGCATGGTGGAGAACGCCGTGCGGACCCTGGCCGCCAGCCCGCGACCACAACACGTCGCCGGGGTCGAGGTCGACCTCGACGTGCTCGGCGTGGTGCGCGACACCTTCGGCTGCACCACCCATGACGTGCTGGTGTCACTGGCCACTGCCGGCATCCGGGGCTGGCTGATCGACAACGGCCGCGAGCTCGCTGACCCGGTGACCCTGGTGCCGCTGGCCGTCGCCGAGCCCGCCGTGCTGGAGAGCGCGATCGGTTGCCGGATCGCGCCGTCCTGGCTGGCCCTGCCGGTGCGGGCGACCTCCCCTGGGGATCGGCTGCGGACGGTGGCGACACTGACCCGGGCACGGACCGACAGCGGCGTCAGCGTTCCCGTGCCCGACCTCACCGGCCTGGCGGGGTTCGCGCCACCCACACTGCACAGCGTCGCCGCCGGCACGGTGGCCGCCGGCCGGCCACACACGGCAGTGGTCTCCAATGTGCCCGGTCCGATGGGGGAGCGCTTCCTCGGCCGCGCCCGCGTCCGCCAGTTGCACGCCCTCACGTCGACAACCGACGATGAGCAGATCAGCGTCACCATCACCAGCTACCGCGGCCGCGTCACGCTCGACGTGACCGCTGTCGCGCCGTTGCGACGCTGGGCCCGCGACATCTCTGATGAACTCGGCGCACTACGGTCGGAGGCATGATGACGCTGCTCTTCCTTCCCGTGACCGGTGCCCAACTCGCCGACTGGCAGGCTGCCGGAGTGCTCGCCGGACCGCTCAAGGCCTACGCCGCGACCCGGGGACTTGTCGCTGCCTTCGAGGCGTCCGACGACGAGGAGGCCGAACACCTCGCGTTGCTGGTGGCCTCCGTCGCCGCGCTGGCCGCGAGCGGCGTCCGTCAGGTGGCCGTGCTCGAGGGTGAGGCCGAGCCGATGATCGACGATGACGTGGACTTCGGCGCTGTCGTGACCGGAGACCTGCGGTTTCACGCCATCCAGAGCCTGTTCGCCGACGAACCGGACGCCCCGGGTCTTGCCGAAGCGGCCCGAGCGGCCACAGGATTGGGCCTTCAGGACGCCTGGAACCACCCCAGTGTCACCGTCCTGCTGGAGGAGGGCGACCTGCTCTGGCACGGGGCGGGGGAATGGCAGAGCCTGGGTAAGGGTTGAGCAGGCGACGACTGACCAAAGGAGACGGGCATGCCCAGGTCGATCTGGAAGGGCGCAGTGTCTTTCGGGTTGGTGAC
>JBBRIY010000392.1:0-2894 GCA_038220215.1 Propionibacteriales bacterium | reverse complement strand
GCTGACTCCTCGCCGATACCGGCGTCGGTGATCACCCCGGTCAGTTCAGGCAACGGCAGGACGGTGACGAAGCCGGCCCGTCCGTACTTGGACGAGTCGGCCAGTAGCCAGGTTTCCTCCGCGCGGGCGTGCATGGCCCGGATCACGTCTGCGCCGTCAGCGAATCCAGTGGTGAGACCGCGCTCGGCCGTGAAGCCGTCCGTGCCGATGAATGCGCGCCGCACGTTGAAGTCGGCGATCGCGCGCAGCGCGCCGTACCCCACCAGCGACTCCGACTCGGCGTGGAACTGGCCGCCGGTGAGCAGGAGCCGCAGGGCGGGATTGAGCCGGGCTGCAGCGAAAGCCAGCGTCGAGTTGGTCACGACCTGCACCCCGGCGCATCCGCTGAGGTGCCGGATCACCGCGGCGGTGGTGGTTCCGGCCTCGAGCATGATGCTGTCGCCGTCGATGACCAGGGCGGCCGCGGTCCGGGCGATGCGTTCCTTCTCCTTCGCGTGGTGGCGCTGTCGTTCCAGCACCGAACCGAAGCTGCTGGCCTCGGCGCCGCCGTGGGTGCGGGAAAGCAGGCCGCGTCCCTCGAGCTCGCGCAGGTTCGCACGGACTGTCACCTCGGAGACGCCAAGGTCGCGGGAGAGTGCCGAGACAGAGAGGCTGCCGTCGCGGGCCAACCGGTCGAGGATGTACGCCTCCCGCGTCCGCTTCTCGGCCATCTCGTCCCCTCGGTCTAGGCTGCCAACGATCGCCTCTTCCGTTGGAGTTTCCCATGCTTCGCATCGCCACCATCGGCACCAGCTGGATCACCCGTCAGTTCGCCTCCGACGCCGGCCTCGTTGGCGGCATCGTCCTCGCCTGCGCCTACTCGCGGGACGGCACTCGCGCGGCGGCGTTCGCAGCGGAGATCGGTGCGGCGTCCTCCAGTGATGACCTGCCTGCGGTACTGGCGTCCGAAGTGGACGCCGTCTACGTCGCCAGCCCCAACAGCGCTCACTACTCCCAGGCGCTGGCCGCCATCGAGGCGGGCAAGCATGTGCTGGTGGAGAAGCCGGCGGCGCTCGGTGCTGCCGACTTCCAGACGCTCTCCGATGCGGCGGCAGCGCACGGGGTGGTGCTGCTGGAGGCGATGCGCACCGCCTATGACCCGGGTTTGGCGAGGGTGGCGGACCTGCTGGGAGAGCTGGGGGTGCTGCGGCGAGCGTCGCTGCGCTACTGCCAGCGCTCGTCGCGGTACGACCAGGTGCTGGCCGGTGAGCGGGTGAACATCTTCGACCCGACGCTGGGCGGCGGTGCGCTCAACGACATCGGCTACTACTGCGTCAGCGCGATGGTGGCCCTGTTCGGCGAGCCAACCGGGGTCCGGGCCGACTGGGTCACCGTCCCCGGCGGCGCAGACGGTGCCGGCACGGCACTCGCCTCCTACCCGGGACTGGTGGTTGACCTTGGCTGGTCCAAGATCACCGCGTCCAGCCTTGCCAGCGAGATCGAGGGGGAGCGGGGCTTCCTGACGATCGACCGGATCCACAGCCCGCGCGTGCTGCGCCTGACCCGCTTGGACGGCACCAGCGAGACCCACGAGGTGCCAGGCCCGGAGTTCACCCTCGCCTACGGCATCCAGCGCTTCGCAGACCTGTGCCGGACCGGCGGCGACGCCGTCCCCGACCACACCCGCACGCTGGGCGCCCTCCGCGTCCTGGAGTCCATCCGCGCCGCGGCCCGGATTGGGGACGGTTCCTAACTCGGTCCACGGACCCGGTTGGGGACGGTTCCGAACTCGGTCCATGACGCGGGACGGGAAAGGCGGACGGTTCCCGTGGTTCGTCCCTTGAACCGTCGGAACCGTCCCCGCGGTTCAGAGCTACAGGACCAGGCCGGGGTAGAGCGGGTTCGCGTCGAGCAACTCGGACGCCTCGGCGTGGGTGCGAGCAGCGATCCCCTCGGCAAGGGTGTACTTCGCCTTTCCGGGGACGCCGGCAGCGGTGGTGACGGGTGTGGTGTTCTTCAGCACCGTCGTGATCAGCTCCGCGACCTTGTCGAACTCGGCGGCGCCGAAGCCACGGCTGGTCAGCGCCGGGGTCCCGATGCGGACGCCGGTGGTGTACCAGGCGCCGTTCGGGTCGTTCGGCACCGAGTTGCGGTTGGTGACGATGCCCGAGTCCAGCAGCGCCGACTCCGCCTGCCGTCCCGTGAGGCCGAACGAGCCGACGTCCAGCAGGACGAGGTGGTTGTCGGTGCCACCGGTCACCAGGGTGACTCCCCGCTTCAGCAACCCCTCCGCGAGGGTCTTGGCATTGTCCGCCACGGCCTGGGCGTAGGTCTGGAAGGAAGGCTGACGTGCCTCGGCGAGAGCGACGGCCTTGGCAGCCATCACGTGGCCGAGCGGGCCGCCGAGCACCATCGGGCAACCACGATCGACAGCGGACGCATACTCCTGCGTCGCCAGCACGAGACCGCCGCGGGGCCCGCGCAGTGACTTGTGGGTGGTGGTCGCCACGACGTCGGCGTAGGGGATCGGGTTCTCCTCGCCGGTGAACACCTTGCCGGCGACGAGGCCTGCGAAGTGCGCCATGTCGACGAAGAGGGTGGCGCCCACCGCGTCCGCGATGTCGCGCATCTTCGCGAAGTTCACCCTCCGCGGGTAGGCCGAGTAGCCGGCGACAAGGATCAGCGGCTTGAACTCCTTCGCGTCAGCGAGCAGCTTGTCGTAGTCGATCAGCCCGGAGTCGGGATTGGTGCCGTAGGAGCGCTGCTGGAACATCTTGCCCGAGATGTTGTGGCGGAACCCGTGCGTCAAGTGGCCGCCCGCGTCAAGGCTCATGCCCATCACCCGCTGGGTGTTGAACTCCCGCCGCAAGGCCTCCCAGTCTTCCTCGGCGAGGTCGTTGACGGTCTTGGCGCCG
>JBBRIY010000391.1:0-2895 GCA_038220215.1 Propionibacteriales bacterium | reverse complement strand
AGCGCGGGTACGACCCGGTCGGCGACCTGGTGTTGGGCGGCGTTGGTTGCGCACAATGCCAGTGCGCGTTCGTTGGTGTCGACCGCGTGGACGACGGCGTCCGGGCAGGCCGTGGCGAGGGCGACGGCGAGGACGCCGTAGCCGCAGCCGAGGTCGAGCAGGCGACGGGCGCCGCTCGGCGGGACCGACTCACGCAGCAGCACGGAGGTGCCGAGGTCGAGCCCGCCGCCGGAGAACACCCCGTCCGCCGTCGTGAACGTCCAGTCGGTGTCCCAGAATCGGGCACGCACCGTGCGTCGGTTCTCCGGGCCGGTGGGTGTGTGGAAGTAGTGGCTCACTCGCACTCCTCGGTCAGGCTGCCCTCGGTCAAACTGCCCCCGGTCAATCTGCGCATCGCGCGCGACTCGCGCGCCCGGTGGGCGAGCTGGTCATCGGGTGGGTAACCGACCTCCTCGAGAACGAGACCGTTCGCGGCCATCACCCGGATCTGGCCGCAGCGCCGGTCGGTGTCGGGCAGGGCGGCGAGCCAGGCGACGTCCCTGTTCCCGGTGCCGACCTCCACCAGTCCACCGACCAGCGAACGCACCATCGAATGGCAGAAGGCGTCGGCGCGGACGCCGAACTCGACGCGACCGTCCGGCAGGCGTTCGGCGCGCAGGTGTTGCAGCTGGCGAATCGTCGTCGCTCCGGGACGCGAGCGACAGAACGCCGCGAAGTCGTGCAGTCCCAGCAGGGTCTGGGCCGCCGTGTTGACAAGGTCGACGTCCAGGCGTCCCTTGATGGTGGCAGTGGTGAGCCGGTCGAGCGGGTCGACGTAGTTGTCGGCGAGTCGGTAGGCATAACGCCGCCAGATGGCTGCGAACCGGGCGTCGAACCCGGGCGGCGCAATGGCAACGCTGCGGACGGCGACGTCCCTTGGCAGCGCGATGCGCAGCTTGTGGGCCAGCTTCTCCGCCACCAGCGCAGGCTCGGGCAGGTCGAGGTCGAGGTGGGCCACCTGGCCCCTGGCGTGCACGCCGGAGTCGGTACGGCCGGCACACAGCAGGAGCGGCCGATAGGGCAGGCGCATCACCCGGGCGACCCAGATCTCCAGCTCCTCCTGCACCGTGCGAAGGCCCGGCTGCATCGCCCAGCCGTGGAACGCGGTGCCGTCGTAGGCGATGTCGAGGCGATACCGGGTCATCGGCGGCCGAAGGCGAGGTCGTGGATGGTGCGGCCCGCGTCGAGCCCGCGCTGCTCGTACTTCGTGAGCGGCCGCAGCTCGTAGCGCGGCGCCCAGCCGTCGTTGCGGTTCACGAGTCCCGGCTCGGCCTCGAGGGTGGCGAGCATGGCTTCGGCGTAGTCGTCCCAGTCGGTGGCGAGCCGCCAGGTGCCGTCTGCCCTCAGGCGGGACGCGACCACGCGAGCCAGTTCCGGGCTGACCAGGCGGCGCTTGTGGTGGCGGGCCTTGTGCCACGGGTCGGGGAAGAACGTCCACAACTCGGTGACGCCGGCCTCGTCGAAGACCACCGGCAGCGCCTGCGCACCATCGGCGATGACCATCCGCACGTTCGTGACGCCGTGGCGGGCCAGGCGTCCGAGGGTGGAGGCGACAGCGGGCATGAACACCTCGAACCCGACGAGATTGGCCTCCGGGTGGGCAAGGGCCAGTTCGGTGATGGCGTGTCCGTTTCCCGAACCGATCTCGACCATCAGCGGGGCCTCGCGCCCGAAGGCCTCGGTCCAGTCGACACGGGCCGACAGCGCAACGGAGGTGGCCCGATCAGCGGCGTCCAGCGGCACCACCCAGTCATCGCGGTAGAGGTCCCAGGCGCGCTGCTGTCCGGAATTCATGCGGGCACTGCGGCGAACGTAGGAAACCACGTCGCGATGGATACTTTCGGCGACGGGCATGGGCGACATTCTAGGGATCCCGGGCCGGGGTGGTGTCAGGGGACGGTCAGGGGCATCACCGCTGGGTAATCGCGCGTGCGCAGGGTTACATGGAGGAAGCGTCGAACAAGGAGAAGAATGCGCGCGATCCTGAACGTCCTCTGGCTGATCCTGGGCGGCTTCTGGCTGGCCCTCGGCTACATCGCTGCCGGCATCCTTGCCTGCATCTTCATCATCACCATCCCCTTCGGGATCGCATCCTTCCGCATGGCCGGGTACGCGCTGTGGCCCTTCGGCAGGGCCGTCGTGGCGAAGCCCGGAGCAGGGCTGGGCTCGGCGCTCGGCAACGTGATCTGGTTCGTCATCGCGGGCATCTGGCTGGCTATCGGCCACGTGACAACCGCCCTGGCGCAGGCGGTGACGATCATCGGCATCCCGCTGGCGATCGCGAACCTGAAGATGATCCCGGTCACCTGCTTCCCGTTCGGCAAGGACATCGTGGACGCCCGCTCGATTCCCGTGGGTGCGCGGCCGCTGCACAGCATTTGATCCTCGGTGGAGCGCTTCGCCGCTGATTGGCCCGGCCCCGGTCGGCGGCCATAGGCTTCGCCGGTGGGCCAGTTCTTCGATCTCGATCTGTTTCTCACCACAGCCGTAACCATTTTCGTCATCGTCGATCCGCCGGGCCTCCTGCCCGTGTTCCTCGGCCTCACCAACGCCCTCACCCCCCGGCAGCGGCGGCGCGCAGCCGACCGGGCTTCAGCAGTCGCCTTCGGGGTGATCGCCGTCTTCGCGATCTTTGGCAAGCAGATCCTCGACTACCTGCAGGTGTCGGTCCCGGCACTCCAGGTCTCCGGCGGCCTGCTGCTGCTCCTGATCGCCCTCGAACTCCTGATGGGGAAGGCGGAGGACCCGGTCGCCCACAAGGGGGTGAATGTCGCGATCGTCCCACTGGGCACACCGTTGATGGCCGGCCCGGGCGCCATCGTGGCCACGATGCTGGCCGTCCAGCGGTCACCCGGC
>JBBRIY010000390.1:0-2898 GCA_038220215.1 Propionibacteriales bacterium | reverse complement strand
TGCCGCTATCGCCGCTGCGCTCCTGCTGGCTGCGGCAAGCCTCATCGGGCCGCGGGTCGACCTCGCCCCGACCGAAGGCGTCCTCTTCGGGTTCTGGAGCTTCCTGTACGCCAACGAGGCACCCTCGGTGCGGGTCATCATCGCGGCTGTCGCGCTGGCTGCACTCCTTGCCGCAGGAGTCGCGCTGCTCGAGTTGCTGATCTCGAACCGTTCGCGTCGCTCCGTCGACTCGGAGTCCGACCCGCTCGCTCCGAAGCTCGTCATGGCCCAAACCGCCGGCGTCTTCGCCGGCCCGGTGACAGTCACAGTGCTGATTCCTGCCCACAACGAGGAGGCCACGCTCGCCCTGACCATCGCGTCCCTCCAGGGCCAGTCGCACCCGCCTGAGCGCATCATCGTGGTCGCGGACAACTGCACCGACTCGACGGTGAAGATTGCCGGGCGGGCCGGCGTCGAGGTGGTGGAATCGGTTGACAATGCGCACAAGAAGGCCGGTGCCCTCAACCAGGCCATGCGACGCCTTCTCCCTACCCAGGGCGACAACGACACCGTGATGGTCGTGGACGCCGACACACTGCTGGACGACGGCTTCCTCGAGGCCGCGATGGCGCGGTTCGCCGGTGACCGTGCCCTGATGGCAATCGGGGGCCTGTTCTATGCCGAGGACGGCGGTGGGGTGCTCGGCCAGTTCCAGCGCAACGAATACCGCCGCTACAGCCGCGATATCAGACGCAGGGATGGTCGGGTCTTCGTGCTGACCGGAACCTCGTCCATCTTCCGGCCGGCCGCGCTGCGGACGGTGGCGCGGAGCAGGGGGTCGTCGCTTCCCGGCGTCCCCGGGGACGTGTACGACACGGCTGCCCTTACCGAGGACAATGAGCTCACGATCGCGCTGAAATCCCTGGGCGCCTTGATGATCTCCCCCAGCCAGTGCACGGTCGTCACCGAGCTGATGCCTTCGTGGTCGTCACTGTGGAACCAGCGGCTGCGATGGCAACGTGGCGCGCTGGAGAACCTGGGCGCGTACGGGTTGACGCCGCGGACGTTCCGCTACTGGGCGCAGCAGCTTGGGCTCGGTTACGGGGTGATCGCGCTGACCGGTTACATCGCGCTCATCGTGCTGACCTTGCTGTCGGCAAACGCCTGGGTGTGGTTCCCGTTCTGGATGTGGCTCGGCCTGGTGTTCACCATCGAGCGGGTCGTCACCGTGTGGGCAGGTGGCTGGCCGGCTCGCCTGCTCGCTGCCACGCTGATCCCCGAACTCGGGTACGCGATGTTCCTGAATCTCGTCTACCTGAAGGGCGTCCTTGACATCCTGATGGGCAGACGGGCCGGCTGGACCCACCTCACGCGCCGGCCGGAACCCGTGAACGATGACGCCCTGATGGCGGTGAGCCACAGTTGATCCCGACACCTGCGTTCCTCCCCACCGGCGGGCTCCTTCTGGAGTGGAGCTTCCACTCGGACTTCTTCCAGCTTCTCGCGACCTTCGTCGCCCTCAACAGCCTGATGTACGCGACGCTGGCCCTTCTCAAGGTCCTTCCCCGGGGCTGGGCGCTCTCCCGCTTCAACGGCCGGAACCGCCGCGGTGACAACAGGAGCATCTACCCCGAGTCGAATCCGCCTCCGGTCGCCCACGAGGCAGCCGTGCCGTTGGTCGACCATCTGGCCGCGCCCACTCAGCCTTCGAGGCCCCTGCATGACTCTGCGGCCACCGTCTCAGCGCTCAGCTCATGACCAATCCGGTCGTTCGCAGAAGCCGGCGGGTTCGATGCCCAGCGCCTGGATGGTGCGCGCCCAGTAGTTGACCTGCGCGGCGGTGGTCGCGAGGATCACCAGCTCGCGTTCGCTGAAGAGCCGCATGAGGTCTGCCCGCAGCAGGTCCTCGAAGACCAGTGGCGTCGACGAGATCGCCCGGGCGTACGCGACTGCGGCCCGGTCCCGGGGGGTGAGCGTGGCCAGCTCATCCTCGGTCCCGCGCTGGAGCGCCCGGAGTTCGGCATCGGTGACTCCGGCCGCGGCGGCCTCGAAGCTGTTCATGTCCACGCAGAACGGGCAGGAGGCCGTGAGTGACGCCGTCACTCGCACCAGTTTCAGCAGGCGCTTCGACGGCTCGCGATGGGCGACCAGCGACTCGAGGAGGCCGGCACCCAGGGCCGCGCGGGGGTACCAGGCCAGGAGCCGGGCGGGCTCCATGCGTTTGCGCGTGACGCGTTCAGAGAAGGCGATCCCGAGCCGGAGGAGGGGAAACAGGTGCCGCGGTTCACGAATCATGGCCATGGCTCCCATCCTGCCCCGCTTCGCCGTCACGGGTGGCTCGCGCGAGCTTGACGCACCCCCGGTTTCAGGACGATGATTCAAATATGGTTGATTCAAGAGCTACTGAACAGTTGGAGGCGGCCGCCGCCCTCCTGACGGCGGTTGCTGATCCCATCAGACTCCAGCTGCTGCACCTGCTCGTCGGCCGCACCCGCTGCGTCTGCAACCTTCAGCCCGACCCGCCGATCCCCGGCAACCTGCTCAGCTACCACCTCAAGGTGCTGCGTGAAGCTGGCCTCATCGAGGGCACCCGACGGGGACGCTGGATCGACTACTCCCTCACCGAGGGCGCCCTCGATCGCCTGCATGCCGCGCTGCCCGACCCGGCCGCGATCCGCCGCCAGCTGGCCCTGGTCTGATGACGTCCACCACCCATCAGGACGAGCGGCTCCACACGATCAGGCGCTGGGGTGGCCTGCTGCTTGCCACGGCGATCTGGTGGGCCCTGTACCTGCTCAACGAGCCGTTCTGGGACTGGCTGATCGGCGGCGTGTCCGGTCTGGACCTGACCAGCCGCCTGGGCAGCGGCGTGCACTTCTTCTTCTTCGACACCGTCAAGATCGTCCTGCTGCTGGCCGG
>JBBRIY010000389.1:0-2903 GCA_038220215.1 Propionibacteriales bacterium | reverse complement strand
CGCAGTGCCGATCGGTGCAGGTTTCGCGCTGCTGGCAGCGTTCACCGCGACCGAGCATCGCTACTTCGCCGTGCTGTCGCTGGCCTTCGCCGTGGTCTACCTCGCCGTCGCGGCGCGAACAAGGTCAGGTGTGAACCTGATGGTCGGCGGGATATTGGGCGTCGTCGGGATCCTTCAATGGCTTCCACTGC
Organism: Propionibacteriales bacterium; assembly: GCA_038220215.1. GTDB lineage: Bacteria > Actinomycetota > Actinomycetes > Propionibacteriales > Propionibacteriaceae > Propionicimonas. Next base: position 2,712 of record JBBRIY010000389.1, on the reverse strand, counting down.
TGGCCTTCAGTCTCGACCAGGAGTCCGCGGTCGCAGCCGGGCCTGAACAGATCCTGCAATCGCTCGCCGGTATTGCCGCGGTGGTCTTCGGAACGATGGCCGCCACTCGCTGGTTCGCTGTGCGTCCGCGCTGGAGCATCTACCTCTCCTGGTCGATGGCGACAGCCATGGGATCGGTGGGGATCATCCACCTCTCTTCGTGGATCGGCGTTCAGGCGGGCAATCCCGGTGCCGGGTTCCAGTCAGGTCAGGCGTTGGTGACGACGGCGTGGATGGTGCTGTGCGTGGTCTTCCTCCAGCGAGGCCTCGCCGCGAAGGAGGACTTCGACATCTGGCTGCACCTTGCCCTTGCGGTCGCAGCACTGGCCGTGGCCAAGCTGTTCCTGCTCGACCTGGGCATGCTCAACGCCGTCGCGCGGGTCGGGGTGTTCCTCGCGGTGGGACTCCTCCTGCTGTTCGTGGGAACGCGGTACGCCAAGGCCTGGGAAAGGGCTCACGGCGACGACGTGCCAGACCTCCCGGTGGAGCCGGAGACACAAGTTCCCGTTGCGCAGACAGAGCAGGCAGCCGCAGCAGAGTCGACGGTAAGGGCCGACTCCGGGACCTCGACCTAAGCCCCTTTGGGGCCGAGGTCCTGTCACTGCCTCCTGACCGCGCGAGTGGTGGGGGCTACGAGCTATTGGACCGGGCAGGAGACCGGACGCCGCGCTGCGGCCGGACACACCCGCGCCGAAGGCGAGGCGGCCGGGCAGGCCGCCGGGCTGATGCCTGCCGCGCAGTAGGACCCGGGACTAACGGGTGGGGGAAGTGGACGGCTTCATCGCCGGTTCCTCCCCTCCCCAGAAGTCCTTGAACAACTCCGACGACGGGGACGCCACAACCGACCGGTAATCGGCGTCCGGCAGCTCGAGGGCCGTACCACCCAGCGGGTGCTGGTTCGCGAGGGAGACTCCGAGGCCTGCGCGTCCCTCAGGCAGGTTGAAGCCGAGCAGTTCGAGGGTCGTTGGCAGCACGCTCAACTGGTCCGCGCGGTCCCTGGCGAAGGTGACCTTCCCTGGGCTCCAGACCCGGTAGATGATCGTCCGGCCGGGGGTTGCATCGAGTTCGCTCTTGAACGCGCCGCCCTCGCTGGTGGCCTTGAGGTGGTCACCCATCACAACCACGACGGTGTCGTCGAGCGCGCCGGTGGACTTCAGGTGCTCGAGAAAACCGGCCACGGCCCGCATCGAGCAGGTGATGGCGGTCTTCATTCCGGCGCCATCAGGGGTGCTGCAGCCGGGGAAGACGCCGCCCGGCTCGTGGGTGTCCAGGGTGAGGATCGTGAGGTTGAACGGGTCACCGCCCGCCCGCAGGTCGTCGACCTCCTGCTCTGCGTGGGCGAACAGGCGGTGGTCCGACAGGCCCCACTCCGAGATCTGCGACCGGGGTTCGCCGGCGGCCTCCCAATCCGTGAGACCGAGGACGCGGTCGTAGCCGTGGCCTGTGAGGAAGGTGTCCTTGCCTGCGAACCGCGCATTGGCACCCCCGAGGAAGACATTGGTGTAGCCCTGCCCGGACAGCACATCACCCAGGCAGGTGGCGCCAGGAAGGTAGGTGCTCACCTCCTCCCCAAGGTTGTTGAGGTGCATCCCGTCGACGATGGATCGGCTCTTCAGAGGGATCCCGCACCCGGTCGACACCAGGCCCGACATCGTCCAGCCGCCGCCCGGGTACTGCTGCAGGCCATCGAAACGGGCCCAGCCTTCCGTCGCTGTGTCGAGGTCAGCGAGCAGGTTCTGCCCGAAGATGGACGCATCACCGTAGGTGTTCTCACCGGACTCCAGGTAGATCGTGACCAGGTTCCGGGGACGTTGGACGTCGGTGGTGACGGTCGGACGCAGGTAGTAGGGGGCGATCGAACGGTCCAGCAACAGCGCGGTGGCGTACTCGGGAACTCCGGCAACCGAGAGAAAGACCACGAGTGATGTGGCGAACGCCAGCAGCGGGATAGCCCAGGGGCGTCTGGCAGGACGGGGCGGACGCCGCCGCCGCAGCATCGTCGCCGCAAGCAGGGCAGATCCAGCGACCACGAGCGGCAGGCCGATGCCGATGCCGAGGCCCTCGATGACCAGCTCGCCGTTGCCGGTGCCCTCGGCGCCATTGGTCGGCAGGTTCAGCAGGATCTGTTCGAGTCCCACTGTCCCGAAGCGAAAATGGACCCAGCCCGCGATGGCAAGGAGCACGAGCGCGAGCGTGATCAGAAACCAACGCATCACTGGCGCTAACCGCAACGACCGACCTCCCGAACGCAATACCCCTTTGGGCAAGATAAGAGACTACCAAGGAGATTCGGGCATGTCCTTCCGGGGCCTCGAGCTCAGCCGGAGCTCGCGTCAGCGGGCTCGTGACACCACCTCGAGGTTGAGGGTCGCACCGCGCGCGGCCAGGTCTGTCATCAGCACCGACCGTACGCGGGTCGTCGTGGCCGCATTGGGGCAGCGGACCTCAACGGACCCGATTTCCAGGTCTTCGGCGGCCACCAGATCGAGGTAGTCGCTCACCCGCCGGTGCCACCAATCGTCCGGCGCGTCAGCCGGTGGCACGTCGATGGCCGCGAGCCGTCCGCCCGTGCCCGGCAGCACGGCCGCGATCTGCACCGTCCGGCCGTCCTCGAGGGTCAGTACCAGGGAGCCCGTCGGCGCACCGACAGACCCGGGTGAGCGGAAGATCCGC
>JBBRIY010000388.1:0-2913 GCA_038220215.1 Propionibacteriales bacterium | reverse complement strand
CCGCCGTCCACTCATGAGCCTCCGCCAACTCAGCGATCGCAATGGCCTCTTCGACCTCCGCTTTCGTGCGCGCCGCAACGGCACAGCGCAACCGGGCGGTCGCCGCCAGACTCCGTTCGCTCATGTGTTCGATTGTAAACGAACCCTCTGACAATGCCCTCTGCCAATGCCCTCTGCCCCGCGGGCCGTCCACTCAGAGCAGCTTGTCGGGCACCTACTGACCCTCGCCCGACTCGATCTGGCGCAGGATGGCAGATACCTGATGCAGGTCCTCGGACAGCTCGGACGCGCGGCTGGCGCCGTCGATCAGGACGAAGTCCGCCCGAGTGGGGTGCATCTCCATCCTCGAACCCTCACCGTGCGCGACCCATTCGGTGGCCGACATGGTGAATCCGCCAACCTGCCGTTGGTGCACACGGGCCCAGGTTCCGCGCCGCCGGTCGAGATGCCAGGGGTGCCCCTCCCTCGCGGCTGTGCACCACCAGGGACAGGTAGGAAGCCCGATGGACGAAGTCGTTCGTGGGGTGGTGATCGTGCTCATGCGTTCCTCGCCTTCGTTGGCCAAGACTGCACGGATGCCAGTAGGGGGTGGGCGCCCGTGACGATGCATCACCCAGCCTCGCCCAGCGAGGTGACCGCACGGTGAACGACTCCCACGATGGAGACGAACGCCCGCCGCCCATTGAATGCAGAGGCAGGGTATGGCAAGGAGCCACGAGTTGGGCCCGGGAACCCCGCCCAACTCCGCCGCGATCGTCGCCGTGGCTGCGATCGTCGGGGTGGCCCTGATCGCCGTCGTGAGCACATTCGCCGCGCCCGCACTGTCGGCGCATCCGCTGCCCGGCGCATCGCCGTCTGCGACCGTGGCGTCCTCGTCCACGCCGAGTCCCACCCCCACCCCGAGCAGGGCGAGCCTCTCCGCCGCAGTCGAACGTGAACTGCGATCGGCCGGGCTGCCAGCCCCAACACATTCGCGACCGCGGGGCTCTAGACTCCGTGGCTGTGAGGCGACCCTGGCGCAATTGGCTGCTGCTGCCCGTTGGCGTGCTGGTGACGTATTTCGTCGTGCCTGTGAATGCCGACAACGCACCGGTCGGCGTCCTGCTCGGCGCCGTTCTTGCCATCGCGGGACTCGCTGCGGTCACCTGGGTGATCGTCGATGAGGTGCAGCGGGCCGAGAAGCGACTCCGGCTGGTTCACCTGCTGCTCGCGCTCGAGCTCGTGGTGGTGATCTTCTCGCTGAGCTACTACTGGGTGGCCGTCCACCTGCCCGGCGAGTTCATCGGGCTCGTGACACGGCTCGACGCCCTCTACTTCGCTCTCACCACCGTCGCGACGGTGGGTTATGGGGACATCAGCGCAGCCGGCCAACTGGGACGCCTGCTGGTGTCGGTCCAGCTGGTGTTCAACGTGGTCTTCGTCGCTGCGCTCGCCGGTCTCCTCCAGGGCCGCGTGCGCGCCGGCAAGCCGCCCGCCGCGGAGGGGACTCGGCCGGCGGGAGGCTCGGAGGCAGCGCCTACGGTGGAAGCATGAAGAACAATCGTGCTGTCCTCCTGCTGGTCGGCGGGATTCTGCTGATCGTCGTCGGCCTGGTTTGGACGCTGCAGGGAGTGGGCATCCTCGGCGGCAGCGTCATGTCCGGCTCGACGATGTGGGCCGTTATCGGCCCGATCGTCGCCATCGTGGGCGTCTACCTGATCGTGCGCTGGTGGAGGTCCCGCTCGCGGACGACCTGATGCAGTCGACGCGTCCCGGGGCAGAACTGTCACCGATGTCCTGACACATGACAAGGCACCGCTGTCAGAGGGCTTCTCTATAATCGAACACATGAATGAATCGGATGCGGCAGCGGCGGCACGCCTCCGCGACGTGTTCGAGGCCCAGGCGCGGGCAGAGGTCGCGTCGGCCATCGCGATAGCGGAGCTGGCGGAGGCTCGCGAATGGACGGCGGATGCCACCTTTGACGTGATCGGCACCCGTCCGGTGCGGATCGGTGCCGACGGCACGGCGCTGGCCGATGAGTTCCTGCCGTTGGAGGTCGCCACAGCGAAGGGCATCTCTGTGGCTGCAGCCACCTGGCTGATCCGGGACGTTGTGAACCTGAAAGCACGCCATCCGCTGCTGTGGTTCCAGGCGACGAAAGGGCTCGTGCCGATGTGGCGGGCCTGCCAGCTGGCTGGCGAGGTGGCCCGGTTCGACCTGAGCCTCGACCAGGCACAAGCCCTGGACGAACGCCTGGCGCCGAAGGTGCCCACCCTGCCGTGGCGCCGCGTCCTACAACTGGCACGTGGGCTGATCACAGAGATCGCCGCGGAGAAGGTCACCGCCCTGCAGCAAGAAGCCCGATCGGCCCGATTCGTGCGGAAGCTCCCCACCGACGACCCGAGTGTTGCCTACCTCTCGGCCCGGGTCGATACCGCCGACGCGATCTTCTTCGACGCCATGGTCGACCGGATCGCCGACATCCTCGGCGAACGCGGCGACACCGACCTCAAGGACCTCCGACGGGCAAAGTCGGTCGGGATCCTGGCCACCCCCGCCCGGGCCCAGCTGATGCTCGCCGAAGCCGCCGGACAGACCGGCTCCCGAATCCGATCGACCGATCCGCGGCTGCTGCCGCAGGCGCAGGTGTACGTCCACGTCGCAGAGGAAACCCTGCTGCACGGCGCCGGGCCGGCGCGGGTCGAGGGTGTGGGTGCGTTGCCTGCCAGCATGCTGAAGTACCTTCTGGGCCACACCCGGGTACGCCTCACCCCCGTCATCCGGCCCTACGCCCAGCTCGCCGTCGACGCCTACGAAATCCCCGAACCCATCCGCCGCCAGGTCCTGCTACGCGACACCCACGAAGTGTTCCCCTACTCCTCCCGCACCCCACGAGAAGCCGACCTCGACCACACCGTGCCCTACCGGCCC
>JBBRIY010000387.1:0-2927 GCA_038220215.1 Propionibacteriales bacterium | reverse complement strand
GGTTCACGCTGGACCGAGCTGGACCAAGTTGGGGACGGTTACAAAAACGGTCCAGAAACCGCCAGGTCCCAGTTTTGAACCGTACCCAATTAGGTCCACCGCCACGGGCTTCATTACCACCCTGACGACTGGTCAATCGCTGCGGCCGGCAACATCGCCCTCGGGCTGGCGTTCTGGCTGCCGGAGGAGACCTTCGGCAGCGCCCGCCCAGCTCGGCATCAACCTCGTCGCCATGATGCTGGCGGGCTGGATCACGCTGTGCGTGCAGGGCAAGCTGGTCGGGCGGCTCCCTACGAATCCGTTCCTGCGAGACATGTACCAGCGCAGCCGCGCCGAGATGCTGAGGCGTCCCTAGGGTTCACGCTGGGCCAAGTTGAGGACGGTTCCAAACTCGGTCCGCGGTTCACGCTGGACCGAGTTTGGAACCGTCCCCAACTCAGTCCACAAACTCGGTCCAGAGCCCGCCTGGACCGAGTTTGGAACCGTCCCCAACTCGGTCCACCGCTGCGCCGAGGGTTTCGCCGATTGCGGCATGCAACACCAGGGTGGCCAGGTGGTCCATGCCAGTCGGCTCCTTGTTGATCAGCACCAGCCGGTCGCCGCCGAAGGCGTCCACCAGGCCGGCCGCGGGATAGACCACCAGCGACGTACCACCGACGATCAGGGTGTCGGCAGCCTGCAGGTGCTCGATCGCTGCGTCCATCACCGCCTCGTCGAGGGCCTCTTCGTAGAGCACGACGTCAGGCTTGATCACCCCTCCGCACTCGCACCGTGGAACGCCACTGCTGCCGGTGATCGACGCCAGAGTGAACGTGCGGCCGCAGCGCTGGCAGGTGTTTCGGTGGACGCTGCCATGCAGCTCGAGGACGGTGTGTGAGCCGGCAGCCTGGTGAAGCCCGTCGATGTTCTGCGTGATCACGGCCGTGAGTCTGCCGGCCGCCTCGAGCCGGGCCAGTGCCAGGTGGGCCGGGTTCGGCCGGGCGTCGGGGTAGAGCAGGTGGCTGCGGTAGTAGTCGTAGAACTCGGCGGTGTGGCCGACGAAGAAGCTGTGGCTGAGCACGACCTCCGGCGGGTAGCTCAGGCCGGTGTCGCGGCTGTACAACCCGCCCCCGGAGCGGAAGTCGGGGATGCCGCTTTCCGTGGACACGCCTGCCCCGCCGAAGAAGACGATCCGGCGGCTGGTTTCGAGAATCTCGCGCAACACCATCCGACACTAGAGCACGCCACCGGGGAGCGAGGCCATCCGGCGTCGCGACTTCGCAACTCGATGAAGCCGCCGGGCGGTGGGACGCTGATCGCGGGAATCGAGAGGCGAATTCGCGACACGTCGGTGATCAGCCGCCCTCGACGTGCGCGGGATTAGGCTCCGGCCATGGAGCCTTCGTTCCGCGCGCCGACCGATCGCGCGCCGGCCCGTCCCGGCATCGCCGACCGTCTCGCAGGCATGATCCGCATCCCTACGGTGTCCGGGGAGCGCGAGGAACACGGCGATGCGCCCTTCGCGGCGTTCATCCAGCTGCTCGCAGAGCTCTATCCGCTGCTGCACGAGCACCTGCCGTGCGAGCGGATCGGTGGCTTCGGTCTGGTCTACACCTGGCAGCCGGCCGAGCCCGGCGACGCCGATCCCGTGGTGCTGATGGCCCATTACGACGTCGTGCCGGTCGCCGGCCAGGAGGCGTCGTGGACCGTGCCGCCGTTCGAGGGACGGATCGTCGACGGTGAGGTGTGGGGACGCGGAGCCCTCGACGACAAGGGTGCGCTGTGCGTGCTGCTGGACGCGATCGAGAACCTGCTGGCCGAAGGGTGGACGCCGCAACGGACCGTCCTGCTGTGCCTGGGACCCGACGAGGAGGTCCACGGCACCACCGGACGCCGGATCGCCACCGAGCTGCACGGGCGCGGCGTGACGCCCTGGCTGGTGCTGGACGAGGGTGGGGCGATCGTCGACATCCCGTTCCCCGGTGTGGACGGCCTGTTCGCCATGGTCGGGCTCGCCGAGAAGGGCGTCATGTCGGTGGAGCTGTCCACCACCGGTGAGGGCGGGCACGCGTCCGCGCCGAACGGGTTGACCGCCGTCGGACGGCTGGCGCGGGCGGTGTCCCGAGTGAACCGCAACCCGTTCGACGTCAGGATCCCCCGGACGGTCTCTGCCATGCTCGCAGCGCTGGCCGCGCACGCGAACCCGCGTCCCGCCCGGTTCTACCGACTGGCGGCGAAAGTGCCGTGGCTGACCGCCCGGCTGTTGCTCGTCGGCGGGAGTGACGGTGCGGCCCTGGTGCGCACCAGCCTGGCCCCCACCATGATTTCCGGCGGCAGCAGCGCGAACGTCCTGCCGTCCAGCGCCACCGGAATGCTGAACCTCCGGGTGAACGTGGGGGAGAGCACTGCCGGCGTCCTGGCCCAGTTGCGCAGGGTGATCGCCGATCCGGAGGTGACGATCCGGATGGTGGAAGGCGACGAGCCGAGCCCGGAATCGTCGTCCGAGAACGCCCAGTTCGCGCTCATCCGGTCGGCAGTGCACGCCGGGTATCCGGGCCTTGCCACCATTCCTTACCTGACGACGGCAGCCACCGACGGGCGCCACTGGCACCGGTTCGCGCCGGCGGTCTACCGGTTCGCCCCGCTGCAGATGGACGGGGGCCTGCGGGCCGGCATCCACGGCAGCGACGAGCGGGTCGCGATCGACAGCTTGGTACGTGGCGAGCGCTTCTACCGGGCCCTGCTGAGAGGCCTCCCGGCGTGAGAACGACGGACACACGCATCAGGTTCGGCGGGCTGACGGCCGTCGTCGGGTTCCTGGTGTTCGTCGAGTTCACCAGTGGCATCATCCAGGGCTTCTACACCCCGCTGCTCACCGACATCGCCCGCCGCCTCAACGTGCCGGACGCCGACGTCAACTGGCTGGAGGGCGGCCAGCTGATGGCCGC
>JBBRIY010000386.1:0-2927 GCA_038220215.1 Propionibacteriales bacterium | reverse complement strand
GGAACTCATCGGCCAACGCCGTACCGTCGGCCCCGATCCGCACCGGACGCGTCCCGATCACATCGAACGTCGCCTCCGCCGTCCACTCATGAGCCTCCGCCAACTCGGCGATCGCGACAGCCTGTTCCACCTCGGCCCGCGTCAGAGCCTCGACAGCAGCACGCAGCCGGACTGCCGCCACCGCCACCGCCTTGGATTCATCCATGTGTTCGATTCTAGAGGACGTCTCTGACAACACCCCGGGCAGCTGCCGGCGCCCGGCGCCGGGCAACCTGGTCGGCCAGGAGCACGGCGACGCGCAGCTGTTCCTGGCTGGGCTTCACCAGTCGCGTCGCGGTGGTGACCTGGAAACGGCCGAGGGTGCGCTCGCCCTGGATGACCGGAATCGCGGTGAGACGGTCGGTGGGCAGCCCGTCGGACGTGACGTTGAGCGTGACACCCTGCAGGGTCACCGAGCCGTCCCGATGCACGATCGCCTGTTCCGGCGATGGGGTCCCCTCTGCGTAGGTGACGCGCTCTGCGCGAAGGCTGTGCCTGATGTGGCCGGCAACCGCGTCGACTGCCTCGTTCCCCGGTCCGCCTCGTGCAATCAGGTCCGAGGACTCCATGACGCCACGAATGAAACCTTCGCGCTCACTGGCGCTCGCGGCCTGTCGTCGGCCCCACAATGCCAACTCGTTCACGGCAAGGCCGACCAGGAGCAGCAGGATCGCCAGCTCGATGTCGTCGGGGTCGGCGATGTTGGGGCTCAGGTAAGGGACGGTCAGGAAGAAGTCGAAGCCGGCAGCGCTGGCGAGGCCGGCGAGGATGCCACTGAGGCGGTCGCCGGTGGCGGCGATCCCGACAACGATGAGCACGAGGACCAGCGCCGACGCCTGACCGGAGAGGACGCCGTTCCCGAGGTACAACAGGCCGCTGACCAGAAGCGGCACCACGATCGAAGACGTCCGCAGGAACCCGAGGTTCTGTTTGACCCACTCTGTCCACATACCTCCAGCAAAGCACCGGATCCCCGCTCGCAGCCTGGTTGGGCTCGTCAAGGATTCGTCAAGGATTCGTCAAGGATCCTGCGGCTACGCAGCGGGCCTGCGAGCGATGAAGGTGTGGAGGATGCCCTGCTGCCACCCGCCGGCGCCCTGACGGGCGATGTCGACGAACCCGGCCGCGGCCAGCCGGTCACCGAACGCCTGGAGGGAGTCGAACTCGAGGACGCTGCGCCAGAGATAGCGGTACAGGCTGAAGTTGTGGTCCAGCAGGATGCCGAGCGGAATGATGACGAGCCAGCAGGTGATGTGCCAGCGCCAGCGCGCGATGGTGCGGCCGGCCACCGAGTAGTCCTGGACGACAAGCCAGCCCCCCGGCGTGAGGAGCTCCCACGCCTCAGCGAGCGCCCTGTCGCGGGCCGACGCCGGCACGTTCCGGTACAGGTAGGCGGCCTGGATGCCGTCCCAGGTGCCGGGCTGGTACGCGGCGACGTCCAGCTCGCCCGCTGTCGCCTGGGCGAAGTCCACCCCGTCGGGCCAGTCCTTGGCGCGGGCCTGGGCGAGCATGCCGGCGGAGGCGTCGAGGCCCAGGACGTCCGCGTCGGGCACCGCGTCCAGCAGGGCCCGCGTCGAGGCCCCCGATCCACACGCCAGGTCGATCAGCCGGAGCGTGGAATGGTGCGTCGCACGGCCAGCGAGCGCCTGCGCTGCCCGACGCAATTCTGCGTGGTAGCCGGGGTTCAGCCCCACCAGGAGGTCATAGCGGGAGGCACCACGGTCGAACAGCGCTGATGTCATGCCCGCAAGCTTGGGGGCAACGGATGCTTCGCGCCAGAAGGTGCGCCAAGATTGGGCGGGAGAAGGTGATGGCGGCGTGTCGAAACCCGGCGACTGGGTGCGTGGGACCGGCGTGGCCGACCTTGCCGGAGCGCGACCTGCCCTGAAGTCAGGGACAGGTGGCCAGCATCCGGGCGAGTGCCCGCTTCTCCGCGTCGTCCGTCGGAAGGGCATAGGCAACCTTCACTGTGACGTACCGCACGGCGTAGCCACACTGGGCCGGACGGATCGGCTGCCATTGGGCCGCGTCCGACCCACCCTTGGACTGGTTGGACGCGCCACCGGAGGCCACCAGGCCACCCAGGTCGTTGGCGAACTCCAGCCGCCGCTCGTCACTCCAGGTCCGAGCGCCGTAGCGCCACGCGACGCTCAGCGCGACGATGTGGTCGATCTGTACCGACTCGGCCTGGCGGGGCTGTTTGGCGTCGGTGAGCGTGATGGACGTCCCGGAGTACGGATCCACCCACGTGCCGGAGAGGACGTCGTGGTCACAGGATCCCTGCCGTCCGACGGTGAGCGGAGCGCCGGCCACCGCGTCGCGGAGCAGCACGTCATCACGCTGGTTGCAGCCGTTGCCGTCGGTATCGGTCCAGGCGTCACCGAAGGCCGCCCTCCGATAGTCAGGTGCGGCGCCGGGGGCTTCGATGAGCTTCAGTTGCTTGATGGCCGCCCGCGCCTTCGCCACTTCCGCCGCCGAGCTGGCCATCAGGGGGTTGTCGGCTCGGATATCGGCCCCGGCACTGCTGCCCGGATCACCTTCTGGCGCCGTCGTGAGCCGCGGCCACACCAGTATCGCGATCGCCACAGCAACGACGACAACGAGAATGAGGTTAAGTAGCCGACGCGATCGGGCTCCCGGGCTCACGCCTCGGGGTTGGGCCAGAGCACGGCGACGCACACGTTCACCAGCATGAGACCGAAAGCGGCGTTGGTGAGCGCCGGCTGGCCCTGGCCCTTGCGGGTGCGGGCGTTCGCGATCTCCGCGCAGGCCACCACGGCGAGCGCGACGACGATCTTGGCGCCGAGCTTGGCCCAGCTCACTGGCTCCTTGTTGGCCTGGACGAGCCCGACGAGGATCACGCCGAGGATGAGCTGTGCCCGGGCCCC
>JBBRIY010000385.1:0-2931 GCA_038220215.1 Propionibacteriales bacterium | reverse complement strand
ACCTCACGATGGCCGGGGTGCACCCCGTCGAAGTTGCCGATGACGACTACTGCTGCGCTCACTTCCACCTCTCCATGCACGCCGGACGTGCGCCGAATCACCTTACGCCACCGCTCAGGACAGCACGGCCAGTGGGATCGCCGTGCCGTCGGCCCCGGGACGGTACAGGGCCAGGAGCCGGTCGGAGTGCACCAGCGCTGTCGGGTCGGAGGGCACGACGAGATCGAGCGCCCGCCCGTACCCGATGTCGCTCGCCTGGCCGGCGTCGACCTCGACGACATCGAACGCACGCCGGGCGACGTCGGCCATGCCCAGGAGCGGCGGTGCGTCATCCCCGGCCAGCCCTTCGGCGTCCAGCGCCACCAGGTCGAGCCCGAAGGCGCCGACGCGCGTGCGGCGCAGTGCGGTCAGGTGTCCACCGCAGGAAAGGCTGGCGCCCAGGTCGCGCGCGAGGGCGCGGATGTAGGTGCCGGATGTGCAGTCGATGACCACGTCCAGGTCGAGCACCGGCAGCCCGTCCACCTGCTCCTCCCTGGCGGCAAGGATGTCGAACCGGCTCACGGTCACCTCGCGTGCCTTGAGGTCCACCTCTCCCCCGGCCCGCACCACGGCGTAGGCCCGCTTGCCCGCCACCTTGATGGCGGACACCGAGGACGGCACCTGGCTGATCAACCCGGTGAAGGCCGGCAATTCGCCCTCTACGGCAGCACGGGTGATGCCGTCAGCTCCGGCGGCGGAGACCACGTCGCCCTCCGCGTCGTCTGTGACGGTGGCCTGGCCCAGCCGGATCGTGGCGGTGTAGGTCTTGTCGTGCCCGGCGAGGTGGCCGAGCAGTCGGGTGGCCTTGTTGACCCCCACCAGCAGCACCCCGGTTGCCATCGGGTCGAGCGTGCCGGCGTGGCCGACCTTCTTGGTGCCGTAGAGACGGCGGCAACGGCCGACGACCTGGTGCGACGTCCAGCCCTGCGGCTTGTCGACCACTACTAACCCGTCACCGGTCACAAGCTGTGACTTTTCCGCCGTCATCGGCGACTAACTCACAGCTTGTGGGTGGAGGGGGCGCTCAGTCATCGTCGTCTGTCTCTTCCTCGGCGTGCTTGTACTGATCGGCGTCACCGGCGTACGTGGCGCCGACGGCGCGGGCGGCCACGGCCTCGTCGATGGCGCGGGCACGGGCCAGCGCCTCCTCGATCTGGGCGGCGTCGTCCTCGACCGCGTCCAGCACGAAGGCCAGCGTCGGGGTGAACTTCATGCCCAGCTGCTTGCCGACGGTGGAGCGCAGCAGGCCGGTGGCCGAGTGCAGCGCGAGGGCGCTCTCCGCCCGGGCGTCGGCGTCACCGAGCACGGTGTAGAAGACCGTCGCCTCGCGGCCGTCTCCGGTGACGCGTACGTCGGTGATGGTGACGAAGCCGAGCCTCGGGTCCTTGATCCGCCGCTCAAGCATCTGGGCGACGACCACCTTGATCTGTTCTGCCACCTTGGCGTACCGCGGACTGGCCATGTTCATTCCTCTCAACGAAGTCCGACGCGGGCCCCGGTCGCCCGGGACCCGCGTCGGCAAATCACTTGCTTCAGTCGCGCGGCTTCTCCACCATTTCGAAGGTCTCGATGATGTCGCCGACCCGGACGTCGGAGAAGTTCGACAACGTCATGCCGCACTCGAAGCCCTCGCGGACCTCGGTTGCGTCGTCCTTCTCCCTGCGGAGCGAGGCGATGGAGGTGTCTGCCACCACCACCGAGTCGCGCAGGAGACGGGCCTTGGCGTTGCGTCGGATGGTGCCGTCGATGACCATGCAGCCGGCGATGATGCCGAACTTGGAGCTCCGGAAGATGTCCCGGATCTCGGCCTGGCCACGGACCTTCTCCTCGAAGATCGGCTTCAGCATGCCCTTCAGGGCTGCCTCAACCTCATCGATCGCCGCGTAGATGACCGTGTAGTACCGGACGTCGACACCCTCGGCGTCTGCCAGCTGGGTGGCCTTGCCCTGCGCACGGACGTTGAAGCCGATGATGACGGCATCCGAGGCGGCAGCGAGGCTGACGTTGGTCTCGGTGATCGCACCGACACCGCGGTCGATGACCCGGAGGTCGACCTCGTCGCCGACGTCGATCTGCAGCAGCGCGTCTTCCAGGGCCTCGACAGCACCGGCCGAATCGCCCTTGAGGATGAGTCGCAGTTCCTGTGCCTCGCCCCGTGCAAGCTGTTCGAACAGCTGGTCGAGCGTCTTGCGGCGCGTGGTCTTGGCCAGCATGGCTGCCCGCTGACGGGCCTCCCGCTTCTCGGCGATCTGGCGGGCCATCCGGTCGTCCTCGACGACAAGGAAGTTGTCGCCCGCCCCGGGAACCGAGGTGAGGCCGAGCACCTGGACCGGCATCGACGGCGGAGCCTCGTCAACGGTCTCGCCCTGATCATTGATCAGTGCGCGAACGCGACCATACGCAGAGCCGGCAACGATCGAGTCGCCGGTGCGCAGCGTGCCGCGGTGCACCAGGACGGTGGCCACAGGGCCGCGTCCCTTGTCGAGGTGACCTTCGATAGCCACACCCTGGGCTTCCATCTCGGGGTTGGCCCGAAGGTCAAGGGAGGCGTCAGCCGTGAGCAGGATGGCCTCGAGCAGTTCAGCAAGGCCGGTCTTGGCTGTGGCGGACACGTCGACGAACATCGTGTCGCCGCCGTACTCCTCCGGCACCAGGCCGTACTCGGTGAGCTGGCCACGGACCTTGACCGGGTCTGCAGCTTCCTTGTCCATCTTGTTGACGGCGACAACGATCGGCACATCGGCCGCGCGAGCGTGGTTGAGCGCCTCGATCGTCTGCGGCATCACACCGTCATCGGCAGCCACCACCAGCACGGCGATGTCGGTCGACTTCGCACCACGGGCACGCATGGCGGTGAACGCCTCGTGGCCCGGGGTGTCGATGAAGGTGATC
>JBBRIY010000384.1:0-2932 GCA_038220215.1 Propionibacteriales bacterium | reverse complement strand
CTTCTCGGTGTCGTACTGGTTCATGAGCGTCAATCGTGCAGTGCTGCTCTGGTTCCCGCTGTGGACGATGGTGGGACGGATCGGAGAGAGCCGCCGCAAGATGCCGCCGTGGCGCGCGGGGGTCGTCGGCGTCCTCGTTGTGGGAGCAGTCGTGGTGCAATGCGCTTGGGCCTGGTTGTTCTTCACGGGACGCTGGGCGTCTTAGGCCGTAAGGAACCGTGTGTGGATTCTGGGCGCCCGGGCTCTGTCGACGTAGGCGGGCGGTCGTACCTGGGGAACGCCGTCGGGACGCAGCTCGATCGTCCAGCGGTCGGCGCCGGGGAGCCGGCTGGGCTCGACGATGTTGTGATGGTGTGGGCAAAGGAGCACCAGATTCACCAGAGCGGTAACCCCGCCCAGCCACCACGGAATGATGTGATGAGCGTGGCAGGCACTGGGCGGCTTCCTGCAGCCGGGGAAGGCGCAGCCGCGGTCGCGAAGCTCGAGAGCAGCCCGGATCGGACCCGTGACAAGGCGTTGGGTGCGACCCACGTCCAGCGGTTGCGTCGGGCCGTTCAGCACGGCGGGCAGCACGTCGGCGTCGCAGGCGAGCTGCCGCAGTGCCGACGCGCTGATCGGTTCGCCGGCCGAGAGCAGGCGAGCGTCGATGCACCCCTGCTTCAGCTTCTGGTAGTCGAGCATGACCACCACGCGCGGCCGGTCGCCCCCGTGGTTTGGCGCCAGCGCCTGCTGCGCGTGGTGGTGAACGATCGCCATCAGGCCGTCCGCCTGCCGCTGGGAGCGGCTCGGGATGGGCTGTAGCGGGTCGATTGCCTCCACGGCGCGCGTGGCTTGGGCGGCGTAGGAATCCACCAGCTGGATCAGCGCCTGCGCGTCAACCGTTGGCAACGCGCCCCTGAGGTGCGTGGTGCCGTGACCGTCGTGCTGGAAGTCGAGGTGCCGGTTGCGCACCGCCTGCTGGTACTCGCGCTCGAGCCGCTCGGCGTCGCTGGCTTCGGCGATCTCGGGAGCAAGAACTTCCAGCAGGTGGCGTGAGAGCTGCGAGAGTTCGGCCGAGTTGAACTGCTCGGCGTATCCCACCATCAGCTCCTCGGCCTCGCAGGTCACCGATGCAGGGAAATCCTCGGATAGGTCGGACAGCACGCGGGTGATCGCCCGCGCCTGCTGCGGGAGCACGACACCGTCGAGGGTGGCCGCCGCCACCGCAGGGAACCGGCTCAGCTCGCGTCCGGCATAGAGCAGGGCTGACGCCTCCTTGCGGGTGAGCAGCGTCGTCTCAGCCAGCCAGGAGCCCGCGCTCGTGCCGTGGGCGTGCTCAGCGGCTTCCGTCGTGACGACTTCGCCGGCGAGCTGCTGGACCAGGGCCGTGCCCTGACCCGCCACTCGCACCGCTGTCTGCAACAGCTGCAGGCGCTCAGCGTCGGTCGCGAGTCCGCGTGCGGAGTGGTCGACGGCACCGAGCAGGCACTCGATCTCTGCCAGCACTTCGCTGGTCGAGAACACCCTGGTTGCCGTTTCCATGCATCAACAGTAAGGACCGCCCCTGACATTTCTTCGCCAGGAAGGGCCGAAAAAGGCCTTGTGAAACTGAGATTCCGATGAGAATATCGAACAGGTGTGCGAGTCGTCAGGGTGACGCGACGTGAGCAACCCTGCGCATGGAGACAGGCTGATGTGACTCGTAGCTTGAGGAAGGCGCATCCGCGGGGGGCAGGGGGCCCCACTGGAGCATGTGCGAGGAGAACGTGATGGCTACACCGGACACGATCAGGACGACAACCGGACGGGGACGCCTGTACGACAGCATCCTTGACACGATGGGGGACACCCCCTGTATCCGGGTCAACAACATTGGTGTGGAGGGCGTCACCATCTACGTGAAGGCGGAGTTCTTCAACCCGCTCTCCTCCGTGAAGGACCGGCTGGCGATCAACGTGATCGAAGAGGCCGAGCGCCAGGGCACCCTGCAGCCCGGCCAGACCGTCGTGGAGGCGACCAGCGGCAATACCGGGATCGGCCTGGCCATGGTCTGTGCCCAGAAGGGCTACCCCCTGGTCGTGACGATGGCGGACAGCTTCAGCATCGAACGGCGCAAGCTGATGCGCATGCTCGGCGCGAAGGTGGTGCTCACCCCGCGCTCACAAAAGGGCTTCGGGATGTACCAGAAGGCCGTCGAACTGGCCGAGGCCAACGGCTGGTTCCTGGCCCACCAGTTCGAGACCGAGGCCAACGCCGCCATCCACGAGGCCACCACCGGCCGCGAGATCGTCAACGACTTCGCCGGTTCCCGGCTCGACTACTTCGTCACCGGCTACGGGACCGGCGGCACCGTCGCCGGCGTGGGTCGCGTGCTGCGCAAGGAGCGTCCCGACACCAGGATCGTCCTCTCCGAGCCGGCCAACGCCCAGCTCATCGGCAGCGGGACGCCACAGGAACGCACCCCCGAAGGAGCGCCCGCTTCGAGCCACCCGGCCTTCGAGCCGCACCCGATCCAGGGCTGGACGCCGGACTTCATCCCCAAGGTCCTGCAGGAGGCCATCGACGGCCACTACTACGACGAGCTGATTCCTGTCTCCGGCCCCGACGGCATGAAGTGGGCCCAGCGGCTCGCACAGTCCGAAGGCATCTTCACCGGTACGTCGGGCGGTTCCACCTTCGCCGTCGCCATGCAGGTCGCCGAGAAGGCCGAGCGCGGCGCGGTCATCCTCTGCATGCTCCCCGACACCGGCGAGCGCTACGTATCCACGCCGCTGTTCGATGCGATCCCTGCTGACATGACGGAGGAAGAGGTCGAGCTGTCGAAGTCCACGCCGGGGTACCAGCTGGACTGAATCGAGGAGTGCGGGACTGATTCCAGGAGTGCTGGACTGATTCCAGGAGTGCTACGGCGCGATCGCTGCGCCGAAGCCCTCGCCGTGGGCGGCACGGCCGG
>JBBRIY010000383.1:0-2933 GCA_038220215.1 Propionibacteriales bacterium | reverse complement strand
CGTGGAGACCAGGTCGGTGACCACCGTGATGTAGGGACGTGGCGACTTGCGCATGGCTCGCATCAAGGTGGTGTTCACCAGCGGATGGACCGAGACGATCAGGTCGGCGGGATTCTCCTTGACCAGCCGCTGCGCGGCGCGACGCAGGTACGGGTAGGCCAGCTCGCTGACGGCCTTGGTGCGTCCCCTGCCGTCGGAGACCTTGAACGACAGTCCCCACGCCTGCGGGACGCGCGAGATGGGCGGGTAGATCTCGGGCGCGAACTTCAGCGGCTTCGGGTAGTACTCGCGGAAGAAGTCGACCTTGTTCGTCTCGAAGCGCCCGGGAAACTCCAGCTCGAGGGCTTCGATCATGGCCTCCGTGGCGGAACGGTGGCCACCCCCGGTGTCGGAGAAGAGGAACAGGATCCGCTTCCTGGGCTCGGACGGGCCCGCGGGGTCCGACGTGGCACTCATCTGCACTCCCGTTGCTCCGTCAAAGGTGTGCCCCGAGCATCGCACAGGCAGACCGATCCCAACAAAGGAGGCGGATGCCGGACCGGATTGGGGACGGTTCCAAACTCGGTCCACCCGCGGGTGGACCGAGTTTGGAACCGTCCCCAATTCGGTCCCCAATCCGGTCCAATCCGGTTCCACACTCGGTCCAATCTGGTCCGGGTCAGGAGGTGGGTGTCAGTCGGCAAGGCGCTGGAACAGGAGGTGGTCGGAGTACTCGCCGGCGATGGCGAGGTAGCGCGGGGCGTAGCCGAACTGCTCGAAGCCGTTGCGCAGGAGGACGGCCTGAGATGCCAGGTTGTGCGGCAGCGTGCCGGCCTCCACCCGGTGCAGCCCGAAGGTACCGAAGGCCAGCTCCACCAGCTCGCCGGCAGCCTTGGTTGCCAGACCTCTTCCAGTCGCCTGCTGGTCGAGCCAGTAGCCCATGCTGGCCGACTGGAACGGCCCGCGGACGATGTTGTTCAGGTTGATCCTGCCCACCACCTCGCCCTCGTCATCAAGGATCACGAACGGCTCCATCACGCCGCTGGCCCGCGCCCGCCGGGACTGGACCACGGCCTCGCGCTGGCCGGCGGTCGTGAAGTAGCTGTCGGGCCGCACCGGCTCCCAGGGCGCGAGGAAGTCCCGGCTGCGCGTCACGAGCTCGGCCAGGCGCTCCACGTCCCCGATGCCGAGCGGACGGAGCTGGCTCATCCCAGGATCTCGTAGCGCTGCAGGCGCTTGCGGTCGGCCTTCGACGCGGACGCCTGGAGGCTGAGCAGTTCGGCGTAGATCCCCTCGGTGACGGCGAGCTCTGCCGGCGTGCCGATCTCGTCGATGAGGCCGTCGCGCATCGTGATGATGCGGTCGACAGAGCTGATCGTGGAGAGCCGGTGGGCGATGATCAGCGTCGTCCGGTCGGTCATCAGCTCCTCCAGGCCCTCCTGAACCAGGCGCTCGGCCTTGGAGTCCAGCGAGCTGGTCGCCTCGTCGAGCACAAGGATCGGTGCGTCCTTCAGCATCGCCCGTGCAACGGCGATCCGCTGCTTCTGGCCGCCGGACAGCTTGACCCCACGCTCACCGATCTCCGCGTCGTACCCGCCGGGCAGGGCGATGATGAATCCGTGCGCGTGGGAGCGCCGCGCAGCCGTGGTGATCTCCTCCTCCGTCGCACCCGGACGGCCGTAGGCGATGTTCTCGCGGATCGTCCCCGAGAACAGCGCCGGGTCCTGGAACACGACTCCCACCTGCGAGCGCAGCTGGGGAAGCGGGACCTCGGTGACGTCGCGCCCGTCCACCAGCAACGTGCCGCTGGTGAGGTTGTAGAGCCCCAGCAGCAGGCTGGTCAGCGTGGTCTTGCCCACGCCGCTCTCGCCGACGAACGCCACCCGCTCACCCCTGCGCACGTCGAAGCTGAGCCCCCGCAGCACCTCGGCATTGTCGCCGCCGTAGGCGAAATGGGCGTCGGAGAAGCTGACCACGGGCTGACCCAGCGGTGTCTGCAGGGCGCCGGCCCGCGCGTCCGGCGAAGGGATGCCTTCGAACTCGGCCGGCTCGTCCATGACCTTGAAGTAGTCGATGCACCCGGTGATCGCCCGCTGCGAGGAGTCGACGAGGAAGCTCATGCCCTGCACCGGCTGGCGGGCCATGTTGACCAGCTGGATCAGCAGGACCATCACGCCCAGGGTGAAGGCGCCCGAGATCGTCGAGGTGAAGATGATGGCGTAGATGCCGAAGAAGATCAGGTTCAGCGCCCCCCGCCGGGCAATGTCCATCTTGTGCCAGTAGGCCGACTGCTCCCGCGTGATGCCGATGGTGGCGTCGTAGCGGCTGTTGAAGTGGGCGAGCTCGCGCGGCTCGGAGACGAAGCTCTTCACGACGCGGATCTGGCCGACGACCTCAGCGAACCGCCCGCCGGCGATGTCGAACTCGAGATTCTTGGCCTTCTCCAGCTTCTGCCAGCGCCTGGACGTCAGGGCCGTCAGCCAGGTGAACAGCGGGTACATCGCCAGCATCATCAGCGCCAGCCACCACGAGTACCAGCCGATGATCAGCAGCGCAGCGAAGACGCTGAGCAGCATCGGCAGGAAGTTGTTGGCGAACATGTTCAGGAAGCCGGTTGTCTCGGTGATCGAGCGCTGCAGCCGGGAGATGATCGTGCCGGTGAGCTCGTTGTCGAAGTACCGCTGGGGCAGGCGCAGGAGCTTCTCGAAGTAGTTGCGCGAGAGGATCGAGCGCAGCCGGATCGCCATCACGTCACCGAGATAGCCCCCGACATTGCTGATCAGCGTGTTCGCCACGTCCACGAGGAGCAACAGGAACGCGAGCCACAAGACGGCGGGGATGCCGCCACCGGAGCCCTGAAGGCCTGCCACGACCTCGTCGGTCGCCGACTTGATGATGAAGGGGACGGCCAGTCCGGTCGCTGCGACGAGCACGCCGGAAGCGACGATGGCCGC
>JBBRIY010000382.1:0-2944 GCA_038220215.1 Propionibacteriales bacterium | reverse complement strand
CAAGCTCGACGGCGATTCGGCGGACGAGGTGGCGCTGACACCCTGCGAACAGCCGCACTTCTGGGAGGCCTACGCCTCCAGCCCGCTGGATGGCACCGACTTCCCGGGGGCGTCGCAGATCGGCGAACTCTCCGACAAGGCGTGCAGCGCTGCGTACGGGGGCTTCGTCGGCATCGCGCGGGACGACTCCAAGTACGAGGTCATGTACCTCGCCCCCACCAAGGAGTCCTGGAACCAGGCCCAGGACCGCGAGGTGGTCTGCCTGGTCGGCAGCTCCAGCGGCAACCTCACCGGCTCGCTGAAGGGCGTCGCCAAGTAGCTCGCGGGCCCAGCCCAAACGCAACTCCCGCCTGCGGCGTCAGACCAGGTCGGCCAGGACCGGGTCTGCCAGCTTCAGGACGGCCGACTTCGCCTCCGCCGCGTTCGTGCCTGCACGGGCGGCTGCCGCCATCTGCTGGCACTGCGTGAGGGTATGCAGTCCGAGCGCCGTCCGCACGGCCGGCACCTTGCCGGGAGCCATCGAGAGGCTCGAGACCCCGAGCCCGGCGAGCACCAGGGCCAGGCCAGGGTCGCCGGCGGCCTCGCCACAGACCCCGACCGGCTTGCCCATCGCCTGACCACCCTCGCAAGCGAGTGCGACCACGTCGAGCAGCGCCGGCTCCCAGGGGTTCAGCAGGTCGGCGAGTTCACCCTGCATCCGGTCTGCAGCCATCGTGTACTGCTGGAGGTCGTTGGTTCCGAGTGAGGCGAAATCGACGTGGTACAGGATCCCCTTGCTGCGGATCGCCGCCGCCGGCACCTCGATCATGACGCCAACTTTGGGCAGCCCGAGGGCACGCACCTTCTCCGCGAACCAGGTGGCCTCTGCCTGGGTGGCGATCATGGGAGCCATCACCCGGACGTCGGCGCCGGTCGCCCTGTAGGCGGCAGCCAGGGCTTCCAGCTGCGTGTCCAGCACGTCGGTGCGGATCATGCCGAGACGGATGCCGCGGCGGCCGAGCGCCGGGTTGTCCTCGTGCCCGAGGTCCGCGAACTTCAGCGGCTTGTCGGCCCCGGCGTCCAAAGTGCGCACGACAATGCGCCGGTCACCGAAGGCCTCGAAGACCTCGGTGTAGGTGGCGGTCTGCTCCTCAAGGGTCGGCATGGTGTCGCGGTCGAGGAACAGGAACTCGGTGCGGAACAGACCGACGCCCTCCACCGGCTGCTTGGCCGCCTTCCGGGCGTCGTCGGCCGTGCCGATGTTGGCGAGGAGCGCCACCGGGTAGCCGTCCTTGGTTGCCCCGTTGCCAGTGCCCCCGGCGAGGGCCGCAGCCCGCCGACGCTTCCGCTCCTGCAACAATTCGGATTCCTCGGCGGTCGGGTTCACTGTGATCTCGCCAACCCCACCGTCGATGGCCACCAAGGTGCCAGCGGGGATCTTGGTGATCCCGGTGGCCTGCACCACGGCCGGGATGCCCAGCTGTGACGCCAGGATCGCCGTGTGGCTGGTCGGGCCGCCGATCTCGGTGATGATGCCGAGGCAGGTTTCGGTGGTGAGTGTCGCGGTCTCCGCCGGAGCGAGGTCGTGCGCTGCCAGGATGCTCGGCTCGGTGAGCGTCGGGACGCCGGGCTCCGGCACGCCCAGCAGGCGGGCCACTGCCCGGTCCCTGACGTCACGCAGGTCGGTGACGCGCTCGGCCATGTAGCCGCCGAGCGACTCGAACATGACGCAGATCTCCTCGACGGCAGCTGTCACCGCGGTGGTGGGCCCCTTGCCCGCCTTCAGCTGGGTTTCGATGCCCATTGCCAGTCCCGGATCGCGCGCCATCATGGCGCCGGCCTCGAGGATCGGACGGGCATGGTCGCTCGCTTTGGCAGCGCGCGCGTCGAGGCCCGCCGCGACATCCTCCAGCACCCCGCGCACCAGTTCCACGGCGGCGGCGGCATCGGTGGTGGGCGCCTCATCCGTCGGCGCCGTGGGCGCGGGTGTCACAACGACGAGGGGCCCGACGGCGGTTCCGGCGCTGACGCCGATCCCGTGGAAGGTGGTGTGCAGGACGTCGCCGGTCATCGGACTACTCTGCGTCGAGGTCGCGGGACAGCAGTGCGACGAGGGATTCGAGGGCCTCGTCCGCGCCTTCCCCGTCGGCGGACAGAGTGACGGTCTCGCCGTTCTTGGCGCCGAGTGCCATCACCATCAGGATGCTGCGGGCGTCAACGGGGTTGCCGCCTTCCTTCGCGATCGTGACCGGCAGGCCCGTGGCCGTAGCAGCCTGGACGAAGAGCGAGGCGGGACGGGCGTGCAGCCCGACCGAAGAGGCGATGCTGACTTGGCGAGTGGCCATTGGGGACTCCTTCGTTGGCGTCAATGTCTACCGAAGCTCCACAATGTCATATCAGGAGCGCGGCGGCGACACCCCTGACCACGGGGTAGAAGTTTTGACGATTCAGCCCCAAGATCCGCCGGTTAGGCGCTCTTGTCGCGGCGCTCGGACCGGGACAGCTCGGCCCGGCTGATCAGCTGTGGCGCGACGCCGTCACTCACCACATCGGCGTCGACCAGTACCTGTGCGACCTCATCATCGCTCGGCACGTGGTACATCACGTTCAGCAGGATCTCCTCGAGGATCGAGCGCAGGCCACGGGCACCGATGCCCCGGCGCAGCGCCATCTCCGCGATGGCCGTGATGGCCTCAGGCGTGAATTCGAGGTCGACACCGTCGAGCTCGAACAGCTTGCGGAACTGCTTGACCAGTGCATTCTTCGGCTCGACGAGGATCCGCTTCAGCGATTCCGCGTCCAACTGCTCGACGGTGGAGATCATGGGCAGGCGGCCGATGAACTCCGGGATCAGGCCGAACTTGTGCAGGTCCTCGGGGCGAACCTGTTCGAACGGGTTCATCGACGTGGGACGGCGCACGGCCGCGTCGTTGTTGAAGCCCAGCGGACGCTTGCCGACCCGGGC
>JBBRIY010000381.1:0-2959 GCA_038220215.1 Propionibacteriales bacterium | reverse complement strand
CGGTAGCCCACGAACAGCCCCTCGCCGTAGCGGACGCCGGTGGTGTCACCTGGGAAGTGCAGGAACGACGGCACGTCCTCCAGCCGGTGCGGGATGGTCTCGGTGATCTTGCTGGACGGGTTCACGACGCCGTACAGCACGTCGGCGATGGCCGGACCGCCGGCCTGGCCGAGCAGCCAGCCCTCGACGACAGCCCGGACGCGGCCCGCGAACGGCAGAAGCACCGACGAGCCATTACTCAGCACGACGACGACGTTGGAGTTCACCGCGAGGATGTCCTCCAGCAGCGCCGATTGCTCGGCAGGGAGGTCGCAGGTGTCGCGGTCGTAGCCCTCGGACTCGTGGCTCTCGCCGAGGCCGAGGAAGGCCAGCACAACATCGGCGTTCCGGGCGACGGCGACCGCGTCGTCATGCGCGGATGCCGCCAGCACCTGGCCGGGAGCAGTCGTGAAGCCGGGAGCGAACGGCACGTCATGGCCGACGAGGGCAGTGATCGCGTCCAGCGCATTGTCGAGACGTGTGGGGTTGACCCGCGAGGACCCGGCGCCCTGATAGCGCGGGGTGCGGGCGAACTCGCCGACGACGGCCACCTTCGTCGCGGGCGCCAGCGGAAGCACGCCGTCGTTGGAGAGCAGCACGATGCATTGCTCCGCCGTCCTGCGGGCCAGCGCGTGGTGGCCGTCGATGTCGAAGCTGTCGGGCGCGTCGGCGAGACTGGCCACCGCGAGGCGCAGCACCCGCTCGACGCGCGCATACGCCTGGTCGATGGTGGCCTCGTCGATATCACCGGCTGCCAGCGCCGTGCGGACACCGTCGGAGTGGGCTGCGTGCGCGGGCATCTCCAGGTCGAGGCCCGCCTTGAGCGCCTTGACGCGGTCGTGGACGGCGCCCCAGTCGCTCATCACGAAGCCGTCGAAGCCCCACTCGTCCCGCAGCACCTCGGTGAGCAGGAAGTGGTTCTCGCTGGCGAACGTGCCGTTCACCTTGTTGTAGGAGCACATGACCGTCCACGGCTTCGCGCTCCTGACCACCTTCGCGAAGCCGCGCAGGTACACCTCGCGCAGGGTGCGCTCATCAACCTGGGAGTCCCGGCGCATCCGGTCGGTCTCCTGGTTGTTCGCTGCGAAGTGCTTCACAGAGGTGCCGATGCCCTGGCTCTGGATGCCGCGCACCAGTGCGCTGGCGAGAACACCCGCCACCAGGGGGTCCTCGGCGAAGTATTCGAAGTTGCGCCCGCACAGCGGGGACCGCTTGATGTTCATGCCCGGGCCGAGCAGCACGCCCACGCCGAGCGCCCGGCACTCCTCGCCGAGCGCAACGCCCACCTCGTCCAGCAGGTCGGTACTCCACGACGACGCCAACCCGACGGCGGGTGGGAAGCAGGTGGCCGGTTCGGAGTCGTTGATGCCGATGTGATCGGCGGAGGCGCTCTGCTTGCGCACGCCGTGCGGCCCGTCGGTGAGCATGACCTCGGGCAGGCCGGCATCCTCGATCGCCGGGGTGTGCCAGAAGTCAGCGCCTCCGGTGAGGCTGATCTTCGAACCGATGTCGGTCATGCTCGTCTCCCTGATCTTCGGGTTCTGGTGGTGATGAGGGGTCAGTCGACGTGGCCGGTGCCGGCGACGGCGCCGAACCAGAGTGCGCTGGCCTTCGGGATGCGGCGCAGGTCCTCGTCCACCCGGACGACGCCAAAGCGCTTGCCATAGCCGTAGGCCCATTCGAAGTTGTCCATCAGCGACCACGCCAGGTAGCCGCGCACGTCGGCACCGGCACCGATGGCCGCGTGGACGGCACCCAGGTGGCCGCGCAGGTAGCCGACGCGATCCTGATCATCGACGAACCCGTCGGCGTCGGCGTGGTCGTCGAAGGCCGCACCGTTCTCTGTGATCACCAGCGCCGTCCCCGCGGGTCCGGTGTAGGTGGTGTGCAGCCACGTGAGCAGGTCGCGCAGCCCGTCTGGTTGCACCTCCCAGCCCATCGCGGTGAGCGGGAGGTCGCGCAACACCTGGACGGCGTCCGTCGCCGCGATGTGAGGGGTGGCCCCGTCGGTCGCTTCATCGGGACCGGCCGCGCGGAACATGTTGGTCGTGTAGTAGTTCACGCCGAGGACGTCGATCGGGGCGCTGATGGCCGCCAGGTCGTGGTCCTGCACGAGCCCGGACGGCCAGAGGCCGCCGAGGTCACTGATCACGTCGGCGGGATAGGCGCCGGTGAAGATCGCGTCGGCGAAGAAACGGTTGGCCGTGCCGTCGACGCGTCGGGCGACGTCCGTGTCGGCTGCGCTGTCGGTCGCCGGGAGCGCAGGGGTGAAGTTCAGCGTGATGCCGAGGCTGGCGGCGGGGTCGGCCTGCCGCAGAGCCTGCACCGTCCAGCCGTGGGCCAGCAACAGGTGGTGCGCAGCGGCGATCGAGCCGGCCGGGTCGGTCTCACCGGGGGCGTGCACGCCAGCGGCGTAGCTGAGGAAGGACGAGCACCACGGCTCGTTGAGGGTCGTCCAGGTACGTACCCGGTCACCGAGGTGCTCGTGCACGGCAACGGCGTATTCGACGAACCGCTTCGCGGTGTCGCGGTTCTTCCACCCGCCCGGCAGCGCAGCCGGCAGGTCCCAGTGGTAGAGGGTGAGCCAGGGCGCCACGTCGTTGGCGAGCAGTTCGTCGACGAGGCGGGAGTAGAAGTCCATGCCCTTGGGGATCACCACACCGTCGCTGTCCAGGACGCGCGGCCACGACACCGAGAACCGGTAGGTGTTCATGCCCAGGTCGGCCAGCAGCTTCGCGTCCTCGCCGATGCGGTGGTAGTGGTCGCACGCGATCGTCGCGTCCTCACCGTTGGCGATCGCTCCCGGAACCCGGCAGAACACGTCCCAGATCGAGTCCTCCTTGCCGTCCTCGGCCGCGGCACCCTCGATCTGGTAGGCGGAGGTGGCGGAACCGAAGAGGAAGCCTTCGGGGAAGTCGAT
>JBBRIY010000380.1:0-2980 GCA_038220215.1 Propionibacteriales bacterium | reverse complement strand
GTCGACTGCTCGGTGTACCCACCGATGTTGCCGACGGCTTCGAAAATCAGCGCGATCGCAACGAAGCCGAGCACGATCCAGGTGAATGGGGATCGAAAGAACCGGTTGGGTTTCATTTCCTGCCTTCATGAGCCTTCGCTTGCGCTACCAGCCGACGATACCGAACCGGGACAACCCTCGCCGGGGTGAAGGGCTCAGCTGTAGACGTGGGGCGCCAGGATTCCGACATCGGTGAGGTTGCGATACCGACCAGCGAAGTCGAGGCCGTAGCCGACAACGAACTGGTTGGGCAGGTCGAAGCCGACGTATTTCACATCCACTTCGATCTTCATGGCGTCCGGCTTGCGGAACATCGTCATGATCTCCAGGCTCGCCGGGGTGCGGGACGCAAGGTTCTGCATCAGGTAGGTGAGGGTGAGGCCGGTGTCGATGATGTCCTCGACGACCAGGACGTGGCGCCCAACCAGATCGGTGGACAGGTCCTTCAGGATGCGTACCACCCCAGAGGACTGGGTGCCCATGCCGTAGGAGGAGATCGCCATCCAGTCCATGGCGCAATCAATGTGGAGCGCGCGCGACAGGTCGGCCATCACCATGACGGCGCCGTTCAGCACCCCCACAAGCAGCGGGTTCAAGTCCCGGTAGTCGGCATCGATCTCCGCGGCCAGTTCCCTCAGCCGGGCTTCGATGGCGGACTTGGAAAAGAGAACCTCGGCGAGATCGCCGGCCATGTCAGCAGCATCCACGGAGAGAAACCTACCTGTCCCGGAGGACCTCGTCGTACCCGGTTCACCCTCGGCGGACGCCCAGCCGTCCCTCGTCGCGACGGATCCGGACGCCCGGCACCTCGACCCAGCGCTGGCCACGCCAGTCCGTGACCAGGGCTGCAACCGCTGCGATGGCCATGGCAGAGAGGTCGGTGGCGCCCAGGTTCCGCAGCCAGTCCCGCAGCACCCGGTTGAGCAGGGCCGACGGCAGGCCGGCCAGCCAGTCGCAGTCGAGTTCCTCGCCGCCGTGGGCAGCCAGTTCTGCGCCAGCAAGGTCGTCGAGCAGGTCGGCGTCGGCCCGAGCGAGCTCGGCAGAACGTGCCAGTGCCAGTGCGACGCCCGGACCCAGCTCTGCCTCCAGCACCGGCAGGACGCTGTGGCGCACCCGCGTCCGGGTGAAGCGGGGCTCGGAATTGTGGGGGTCGGTCCAGGCGGTCAGGCCGAGCTCAGCACACGCCGCTCGGGTCGTCTCCGCGCGCACCCTCAGCAGCGGACGGACGAAGGCGTCGCGGCGGGCCGGCATACCGGCGAGGGACCGCGTCCCCGACCCGCGGGCCAGGCCCAGCAGGACCGTCTCGGCCTGGTCGTCCAGCGTGTGACCAAGGAGCACGACCTCCCCCGGCGCAGCCTCGGCTGCGAGCGCGGTGTAGCGGGCTCTGCGCGCGGCAGCCTCCAGGCCATCGCCGGCAACGTCGACAACGACCGGCAGCACCACGGCGTCCAGGCCCAGACCGGCCAGCATCGCAGCCACTGCCGCCGCGACATCGGCGGAGCGGGCCTGCAGAGCGTGGTCGACGACGGCAGCGCGCACGCCGACGCCGGTGCGCGCTCCGACGATGGCCGCAGCCGCGGCCAACGCGAGGGAGTCGGGTCCCCCGGAGCAGGCCACGAGCATGGGGCCGGCTGCCACCACCTCCACGGCCTGCACCACCACGAGGGTGGCCGGGCCGAGTGCCCGGCGTGCCATCAGATCCGGTGCAGCCACTGCTGCGGGTCGTGGATCTCCACCACGGTCGGCAGCAGCCCGGGTGCCTCGAAAGCCCGGTTGAGCGTCTCCACACCGCCAGAGGCGATCACCCGGCGACAGAACTCGGCGCCGTCGCGGTACTGCTCACGCTTCAGGTCGAATCCGAGCAGGCGCCGAAGCCAGGCGCCCCAGCCCCGCTGGTCACGACGAGCCTCGAAAGCCCGGCGGATCGTGGGGTAGGTGTGCACGACATCGGTGCCGACCCGGTCCATCATCACGTCGGCGTGCCCCTCCATGAGCGACATCACCGCCGTCACCTGGTCGAAGGCCCGCTTCTGCTCCGGAGTGGCAAACAGGTCTCGGACGTCGCCGGTCTTGCCTGCGGGCAGGCCGAAGGCCAGCTCCTCGGCGTCCAGCAGTTCACCGAAGAGGCCGAGAAGGTACTCCCGCAGCCAGGGCGCGTGACTGAATTGGAAGCGGTGCGTTTCCTCGTGCAGGCACACCCATAGCCGGAAGTCAGCGGCGTCAACGCCGAGCTGGCGCTCGACCGAGACGACGTTGGGCGCCACCAGCAGCAGCCGTGCCGGCATGACGAACGGGTCGAACTGCCCGAGGATGCGGCTGGCGATCACGGCGAAGACTGTTCCGGCCTGCACTCCGAGAGCCTTGGCGCGCACGGCGTCCATCGGGGATGCCGTTGTGAGGTCAGCGGCCATCCCGGCCCCCGTGAGGAGGGCGCGCGCGGAGCCCGAAACCGCCGCGATCCAGCCCGGGCGGTCGACAACGAGCACCTGGCCGGGCGCGGGACGGACCATGCCCGTCACACGCTCGACCTCGGGCGTGGCCCGCGCTGCGGCGTCCCGCAGTTCTGCGACGACCTGTGCGATCTCGTCGGGGGAGAGCTCGGGACCGGGGTGCACCAGCGAACGGCCGGTGCGCGCTGCGGTCGACCAGTCGACCGGCGGCAGTTGTTGCATGCCCCCACCCTACGGGTGGCTCAGCGGCAGCCGCAGCGCACGAGGACCGCCGCCGAGCGGTCGAGCCAGTTGTAGGCGGTGGTCTGTCCCCGCGTCTTGTTCGCGACGATGGCGAACACCAGCCGGGCACCATCGGCCGTCGTCAGGTAGCCGGCCAGCGCAGCCACCCCCACGAGGGTGCCGGTCTTCGCGTGGACGTTGCCACGCGCGACTTTCTCCGACTTGTCGTCGAACCTGTCCTTCAGCGTGCCGCTCCGCCCGGCGACCGG
>JBBRIY010000379.1:0-2980 GCA_038220215.1 Propionibacteriales bacterium | reverse complement strand
GGTGTAGTCCTCGCGGGCGAAGGCGTAGACGGCCTGGTCGGGCCCGCCGTGGTGCTTGAGGTCGGCGACCTCGTCACCGGCGACGCCGAGCAATTCGATGTGCACCGTCCCCTCGACCGGACGCTTGTCGATGGCCGTCCGCTTCAGGACGCCATGCCTGCCGGGACGGGCCGTGCCCGTGCTGATCGCCTCGAGAATCGCCACCCGGAGACCCTAACCCGCGGACCGGCAGCGCGGCTCGATAACCCCACGGAGAAGAAACGGGACAAATCTGACAACAGTTGCCCGGAAGCCGCCGCCCCGCCCCCTGATTCGCCATCGCGCGGCACATTTGTCCCGCTTCTCCCGGGCGACCGCGAACCGTCCCCCATGGTGGGGATGCGGGCTGGACCGGGCGCGGACGCCGCGGGTTTCGCCCTAAAGTGCTGCCGTGAGCGATCCCAAGCAGACCAAAGTAGTTCTCGACGAGTCGCAGATGCCGACGCACTGGTACAACCTCGTGGCCGACCTGCCCACTCCCCCACCGCCGCACCTCCACCCCGGTACGAACCAGCCGCTGGTGCCGGAAGACCTGGCCGCGCTGTTCCCGATGGGCCTGATCGAGCAGGAGGCGTCGACCGAGCGCTGGATCGAGATCCCTACCGAGGTGCACGACATCTATCGCCTCTGGCGGCCATCCCCCTTCTACCGGGCGCACCGCCTTGAGAAGGCGCTGGGCACGACAGCCCGCATTTACTACAAGTACGAAGGTGCGTCGCCGGTGGGCAGCCACAAGACGAACTCCGCCGTGCCGCAGGCCTACTTCAACAAGATCGCCGGGCGCACCCGGTTGACCACGGAGACCGGCGCCGGACAGTGGGGTTCCGCGCTGGCGTTCGCCTGCCAGATCTTCGGAATGTCCTGCGACATCTGGCAGGTGCGCAGCTCGTATGAGGGCAAGCCGTACCGCCACGTGCTGATGGAGACCTTCGGTGCGAGCGTCGTGTCCAGCCCCTCGGAACTGACCGAGGCCGGACGCATGCTGCGCGAGCAGTTCCCGGACACCACCGGTTCGCTGGGCATGGCGATCAGCGAGGCTGTCGAGGCGGCCGCGAAGGACGAGAACGCCAGCTACTCCCTCGGGTCTGTCCTGAACCACGTCATGCTGCACCAGACGGTGATCGGCCAGGAGGCGCTGAAGCAGCTGGAACTGTTCGGCGAGCGTCCGGCCGACTACCTGTTCGCCTGCGCCGGCGGCGGCTCGAACCTTGCGGGCATCAGCTTCCCGTTCATCCGGGAGAACCTCGAGGGCCGCTCGGAGACGAAGATCATCGCCTGCGAGCCGAAGGCCGCCCCATCGCTCACCGAGGGCGAATACAAGTACGACTTCGGCGACACCGCACACCTGACGCCGCTGCTGAAGATGTATTCCCTCGGCGCCGACTTCGTACCGGCGGCCGTTCACGCGGGCGGCCTGCGCTACCACGGCATGTCGCCGCTGGTCAGCCACTGCTACTCCGAGGGCCTGATCGGGGCGATCTCGGTGCGTCAGCTGGAAGCGTTCGAGGCGGGCGTGCTGTTCGCCCGGGCCGAGGGCATCGTGCCGGCGTCGGAATCGAACCATGCCATCGCCGGAGCAATCGCACAGGCCCGTCTGGCCACGGAGAACGGGGAGTCCCCGGTCATCGTGATCGGGGTCTCAGGCTCGGGCCAGCTCGACCTGCCGGCCTACGCGGAGTTCCTCGCCGGGGACATGGCGGACAGCTGACACGTCAGCAACAAGAGCCGCCACTTCTTGCAGAAGCCGCCGTTTGATCGGCGGCTTCTGCAAGTAGTGGCGGCTTCTGCGTGAGTTGGTGTCAGGGCTTCGGCTCGGCCGGGCTGTCCGGGGTCGTCGCGGCAGGAGGCTCCGCCTGCTCGGGGTAGCCCAGACCGGTGGGGTGCACCTGCGGGTCGCCGGCGTAGGGCTGTGACGACGGGTAGCCGGGCTGCCCGTAGGAGCCCTGCTGCTGCCCATAGCCCTGCCCGTAGTAGGGCTGCTGCGTCTGGCCGTAGGGCTGCGCCTGCGGATACGGCTGTTGCGCCTGCGGGTAGGCCTGCGGTGCCTGGTTGTAGGGCTGCTGGCCGTAGCCGGGAGCGGCGGGCGCAGCGGCCGGATTGAACTGAGCGGCCCGCGCACCGGGCATGCCGACCAGCAGTTCGCGCGCGTTGCCGGCCACCTTGTGCTCCGCGAGCACCTCGTACTTGGTGGCGATCGTCTGTGAGACCGACGTGAAGTCCCGCTTGCCCTGGCTCATCCAGTAGCCGAGCGCTGCCATCGCGATGCCCACGGTGATGCCGATGCCCAGCGCGTACAGCGCCAGCAGCAGCGGGTTCTCTGTCGGAACGAACAGCCACATCAGCAGCGCGATCATCAGGCCGGTGGAGACACCGCTCTGCACCCCCTGCCCGATCACGGTGCGCCAGCTGCGGCGTCCGAGGACGCGTTCGACCGAACGCAGCTCGGTGCCGACGATGCAGAGGTTCTCCACCGGGAACCGCTGGTCGGCAAGGAAGTCGACGACCTTCTGCGCCTCGTCGTAGGTGTTGTAGACCCCCACCGTCTGGGGATACTCGAGCTTGAAAAGGCTGCTGAGCCTCGGGTTCGGTTGCGTCACTTGGTCTCCTCCATCCCTGCGGCCCGGCCGCGGGCCAGAATCGCAGCGGCCAGTTTGACCCCCGCTTCATCAACCATCTCGTCGTCGACGACGATGGCACCTACGGCCCCCTGGGCCAGCTCTGCTGCATGCGCGTACTCCTCCATGATGCGCTGCGCCCTTTCGAAGTCGGACGCCCGCGGCGAGTACACCTGATTGCCCGCGTCCACCTGTCCAGGATGGAGTACCCATTTGCCGTCATAGCCGAGGGCTGCGCTGAGCTCGGCCGAGCGCCGGAAGCCATCAATGTCGCGGATCGCGACGAACGGGCCGTCGATCGCCTGCAGGCCATGCGCCCGTGCGGC
>JBBRIY010000378.1:0-2992 GCA_038220215.1 Propionibacteriales bacterium | reverse complement strand
GACCATCGCCCGGCACTCGGCCACCCGGCCCGCACCGTCGGCCGTTGCGAGCGTCGAGGAGTAGGAGCCCTCCGGGGTGAAGTAGTGCCAGGGGTCGTAGCCCCAGTTGAAACCGCTTCGCCCGCCGAGCGCGCGCACCTGCCGCTGCTGTTCGGGGCTGTCCGGCGGCAGGCTCCGGAGCTGTTCCTTTGCCGGCTGGAGCTGCTGGTCGGGATGCTCCTCGATGGTGGCGTTGTCGAACAAGGGCAGCAGCTGGACGGTGTTCAGCCCGGCCTCCGCGAGCCGGCGCAGGTGCGCCATGCCCGCGCTGTCCACCGTTGGGGCGAGGAAGCTCCCCCGCAGTTCCTCCGGGACTGTGCGGTCGGAGATCGAGAAGTCCCGCAGGTGCAGTTCGTAGATCACCTGGTCGACCGGGCCCTCCAGCACCGGCGACGGGGCAGCCAGCCACTGGGCGGGCGCAAGGTCAGGGTCGGCGAAGTCGACCAGTACCGAATGCGTGGAGTTGACCGTCAGCGCGGTCGAGTAGGGGTCGGTCACCTCGTTCAGCACCACCCGCCGGTGTTGCGGTGCGAAGACCGTCACCCCGTACCGGTAGCGGGCGCCGCACCACCCCGCGTCGCCGGAGATGGCCCAGGTGCCGTCCTCGGCCGGGACCATCTGATGGCGCTGCGGTTCATTGTGCAGATCGGCGCCGGCGGGCCAGAGCAGCAGGCGGACGTCCCTCGCCGTCGGGGCCCACAGGCGAAGGGTCGGCGTGCCGGCGAGCCAGGTCGCGCCCAGTTCGGCGTCCGCGGCCGCGCCGTAGAGCTCGTCGATCACCCCGGGAAGCTGCAGCTGGCCGGCGGCCACCAGCCGTCCGGACGGGAGATGGACGCTGACGGCCACCTGGCACCGCAACGCTTCGGCGGCCAGAGCCGCCGTCTCGGGGGAGAGGCGGAGCGCCAGGTAGTTCCGCAGGTGTGGGAACCGGGCGGCCACGTCGGCGGGGATCCCGGCCGGGTCGAAACGCAGGGACGTCGCCACCCAACCGACGGGCTCACTGGCAGTGGGATCGATGTGGTCGTCCGCCGACCAGTGCAGGCGCCAGTCAAGGTTCGCCGCGCTCTCCCCCGGCGGCAGGTCCGTGACCGGCCAGGCGATCAGGTCGGGGCGCAACCAGTGCCCCTGGGCCTTGTCGAGGCCCCGGGCGTCGCCGGCCGGAAGGAACACGCACCCGATTCTGCCATCCCGGGGCCCTCGGGTTGGTAACGCTCCCACTCGTCGCCGATTCGGGACAAATGTGACCGCGGATCGCATACTGCTGGGCGAATGAGGCCTCGAGCGCCAACGGGGGGCAGCTTTGTCCCATCGCCCGACTGGTGGACCCGAACTGCGGGGACGGTTCTTCGGTTCAGGTTGGTCCGACAGTCGCCGGGCGCGCCCGTCGGCCTAGCGGCTCAGGCTCGCGTAGCGGCCACCGGAGCTCAGCAGGTCCTCGTGATTGCCGCGCTCAATCACCCGTCCAGCCTCGAGCACCACGATCTGGTCGGCATGGCGGACGGTGCTCAGCCGATGCGCGATGGTCAAGGTGGTGCGGCCGGCCATCAGGTTGTCCAGCGCAGCCTGCAGCTCGCGCTCGGTGTCGGTGTCCAGCGACGAGGTGGCCTCGTCGAGCACGAGGATCGGCGGGTTCACCAGCAGGGTGCGGGCCACGGCCAGCCGCTGCCGCTCGCCACCGCTGAACCGATGGCCGCGGGCACCGACAACCGTCTCCAGCCCGTCGGGGAGGGCCGCGATCACATGGTCCACCTGTGCGGCGGCGAGCGCCGCCCACAGTTCCGCGTCGGTCGCCTCCGGGGCGGCCTGCCGCAGGTTGGCAGCGATGGTGGCGTGCGCGAGGTAGGTCTCCTGGGTGACCATGCCGATGATCCGGCTGCGGTCGGACGCGGCCAGGTCACGCACGTCGATGCCGTCGACCAGCACCCGACCGGCGGTGGGATCGGCCAGCCGCACCAGCAGGGCTGCCAGCGTCGACTTCCCGGAACCGGTCTCCCCCACCACGGCGATCGACTGGCCGGCGCCGATGGTGAGGTCGATGTCGCTCAGGGTGTCACCGTCGCCGTCGGGGAAGCGGTAGCTCACATGCTCGAAGCGCACCTCACCCCGGACGGCCGATGGCTGCACCCGCACCGGGGTGAGCGGTTCCACCACCTCGATCGGCAGGTCGAGGTAGCCGAAGATCCGGCTGAGGAGCGCCATCGACGCGACCCACTGGGCACCGACGTTGAGCAGGCCCATGATCGGCCGGAAGATCGAACCCTGCAGGCTGGCGAAGGCGATCAGGGTGCCAATGGTGATGCCGCCGGAGATCGCCGGGAACCCGGCCACCAGGTACAGCACCGCGGGGATAGCTGCAAAGACGATGCCCATGGTGGCCATCCGCCAGCGACCGGCGAGCTGGGAGCGCACCTCGAGGTCGATCAGCGCTGCGGAGGTCTCGGCGAAGCGCGCCTGGCCGACCGGACCGCTGCCAAGGGTCTTGGTGAGCAGGGCGCCGTTGATGCTGAGGGTCTCCTCCACCTGGGTGTGCAGGTCGGAGAGCGCCTTCTGCTTGGTCATCGTGAGGTCACGCCGTACCAGCGCAACACGGCGGGTGAGCAGGATGGCCGGCGGCAGCACGAACAGCGACAACAGCGACAGCCGCCAGTTCAGGGCGACCATGGCGACGGCAGTCGCGACGGCGGTGGTCAGGTTGGAGGCGATCGAGGTGGCGGTCGTGGTGATCACCGACTGCAGGCCGGCGACGTCCTGCATCAACCGGGACTGGATGTCGCCGCCGCGGGTGCGCTTGAAGAACGCGATCGACTGGGCCTGCAGGTGCGCGAAGACGCTGGTGCGCAGGACGTGCATGACCCGCTGCCCCATCGAGGTCGCCAGCCAGGTCTGCCACACCCCGAGGACCCCGGTGACGGCCGCCACGGCGACCATGCCGCCAACCAGCCAGGCCAGCAGC
>JBBRIY010000377.1:0-2995 GCA_038220215.1 Propionibacteriales bacterium | reverse complement strand
GGTAGCCTCACCCCCGTGCTGGAATTCACGCTGACGCAGGCAGACCTCGCAGCTTTCGCGGCCCACCAGGCCCAGGAGTCCGGCGAGGAGGCCGCACGCAGCAAGCGGCTCCGGATGGCCAGTGCCTGGCTGGTCGGGATCGTCGGGTATCTGGTCGTCGTCGTCCTCACCGCCGTCCCCCTGCTGCTGAACTCGCAACTGGGCTGGGCCGCGGTGGGTGAGGTGGTTGCGCTCGGCTTCGGGTTCGTACTCGGCCTTCTGGACTGGCGCAAGGGCGGCTTGCTGACCTCACCACTCCTTGCGCGTCGCTACCGCTTCAAGGCCCGCGAGGCACTGGCAGCGACCGGCTCAGGACGACGGCTGAGGATCGATGATGGCGGCTTCACGGTCGCCGCCGGACAGCGGTCGACCCGGGTGCTGTGGGCCGATGTCCAGCGCGTCGCGGAGACGTCCGGCCACTACTTCATCTACACCGGCCCGAGCGAGGCCCACGTGCTCCCCCGACGGGGACGCGAGCTGGAGGCCACGGCCTTCGTGAAGGCGATCCTCGAGCACCTGTAGGTCACCAGCCGAAGGTGCGTGCCAGCCGGGCAAGGCCTTCCGCGATCACGTCGGTGTGATTGGTGACGTAGGACAGCCGCATGGTCGAGCGATCGGGATCCTGCGCGAAGAACGGCCAGCCGGGAACGTAGGCGACCCCCTCCTCGACGGCCGTCGGCAGTCGCAGGGCCGTATCGATCGCGCCGCCCAGGCGGGCCCACAGGAACATGCCGCCCTCGGGACGGGTGAGGGTGGCGCCTTCGGGAAGGACGCTGGCAAGGCCGGCGGACATCGCGTCGCGACGTTCGCGGTACACGTCGACAACGCGGGCGATGTGGGCGTCGAGGTCGCAGGTGGCCAGGTACCGGGCAACGGCGAGCTGGTCGGTGACGGCACTCTGCAGCCCGACGGCCTGCTTGGCCACCTCCAGGGAGCGCAGGATCTCGCCCTCTGCCCGCAACCAGCCGACGCGGACGCCGGGGGCCATCACCTTCGACGCCGAGTTGAGCAGCACGGTCTGCGCGGACATGCCGGGCAGGCTCGCCAGCGGGGGTGCGGCCTCCCCCTCGAAGCGCAGCTCGCCGTACGGGTCGTCCTCGAGCAGGGGGACGCCGGCGGCGAGCAGCACGTCGGCCACCGCCCGGCGTCGCCCGGCCGGCATGGAGCGGCCCGTCGGGTTCTGGAAGGTGGGGATCAGGTAGACGAACTTCGGGTGGTGCGCTGCGATGGCCGCGCCCAGCGCGTCCGGGAGCATGCCGTGGTCGTCGGTGTCCACAGCCACGAGCCGCGCTCCGGCAAGGGCGAACGCCTGGACCGCTGCGAGGTACGTCGGTTGCTCGACCAGTACGACGTCGCCGGGATCGATCAGCACCTGGCCGACGAGGAAAATGCCCTCCTGGGAACCGCTGGTCACCTGCACCTGGTCGGGGTGCGTCGGCAGTGCTCGGGAGAGCCGGGCAGCCACCTGCTCGAGCAGTTCCGGCTCGCCCTTCGTCGTGGCGTACTGCAATGCCCGGGCGCCCTGGTGGGTGAGGACGTGGTCGAAGGCCGCGCGAAAGTCGTCCAGCTCGAACAGCGACGAGTCCGGGATGCCGCCGGCAAAGGAGATCACGTCACCCCGATTCACCACGGCGAGGATGTCGCGCACCGGCGACGTGGCGACGCCGGCGAAGCGCTCGGCCAGCTGGAAGGCACTGCTCATGGTCGGATCGTGCCACGGCGCGAGGAAATCGGCACCGGGCGTCCGTGAGCCGACACGGCAGGTACCCTCAGGGCGTGCTCGACAACTCCGACGGTCGCGGGGACCACGCAGCCGGCGTCCCCGATGCGGACGCGGTTGCCCGTAGTCCGGACGACTGGATGGCACCGGGCGTTGCGCCCCTGGGTGACCCGGCCGCTCGGGAGACCACGTCGTTGACCTTCACGGTGACCGTGAACGACATGATGGCGTCGGTACTGGGTCACGAGGCCACCCGCCGGCGGTACGTGGCCGAAGCCTGGAAGACGGGCTGGCGGCAAAGTGTGCCGATGCTGGCCCTGACACTCGGGCTGGTGCTGCTCGCCAACCTCTTCATGTTCGACCTCGGCGTGCCCTTGAGCGTCCTGAGCACCGTAGGGCTCGGTGTGCTGTTCGGCCTGGTGCGGTGGTCGCAACTCGACCACGTGATCACGCGCTCCCTACCCGCCATCCTGGAACGGCAGTCGCTCCAGCAGCTCGCCCAGCGCGGGGACGGGCGCCGGATCGCCGCGGACGCCGAGGGCGTGGCCCTCAGCGACGCAGCGTCGACAGCGCGCTTCGCTTGGGCGCAGGTCCAGCTCTCCGAGACCGAACGGCACATCCTGCTGACCGCCGGGCCGGCGTCCTGGGCGATTCCGAAACAGCTGGGCGAGCCGCTGGCCGACTTCGTGCGGTTCGCGAGGATCCACGGGGCCGGCTGAAGGTGTTTTGCGCCGCAGTTGCTCTGTTGACCTCGCGGTTCGTCAGGGCGCGAGGCGTTCCTTGACCCATGTCCCGGCGTCCAGGCGGAAGCGGACGCGGTCGTGCAGGCGGCTCTTGCGTCCCTGCCAGAACTCCCACATGTCCGGCACCAGTCGGTAGCCGCCCCAGTGGTCGGGACGCGGCGGGTGCAGCCCGAACCGTGCCGACGCCTTCGCTGCATTGGCCAGCAGCACAGCCCGGGAGCTGATCACCTCGCTCTGCGGCGAGGCCCATGCGCCAATGCGGGAATCCAGCGGACGGGTGACGAAGTACGCGTCGGACTCCTCGGGCGAGGTCTTCTCCACCCGACCCTCCACCCGGACGACCCGCTCGAGTTCCACCCAGTGGAACTGCAGCGCGGCCTGCGGATGCGCGTCCAACTCCTGGCCCTTGCGGCTCTCGTAGTTGGTGAAGAACACCAGCCCGCGCTCGTCGGCGTACTTGATCAGGACGATCCGGGTGGACGGGCGCCCGTCC
>JBBRIY010000376.1:0-3017 GCA_038220215.1 Propionibacteriales bacterium | reverse complement strand
GGACGCAGCCGAACCCAGTGGCTCCCGCGGATGCGGATGGAGCAGGACACCTTCGGGGTCGTTGCGGAGTCCTTCGCCCGCTGGATGGGCACCGCCAACTTCCTGATCTGGATGACCATCCTGATCATCGCCTGGCTGCTCTGGAACGTCCTGGTGCCGGGCAGCCCTGATCCCTGGCCGTTCGCCTTCCTGACCCTCGCGCTCTCCCTGCAGGCCTCCTACGCTGCCCCGCTCATCCTGCTGGCGCAGAACCGGCAGGAGGCCCGCGACCGGGTGAGCCTCGAGCATGACCGTGAGGTCTCGGCCCAGTCCCGCGCCGACATGGACTTCCTCGCCCGTGAGATCGCCTCCCTGCGGATGCGGATGAACGACATCGCGACGCGCGACTTCATTCGCTCCGAGCTGCGCGAACTGCTGGAGGAGCTCGACAACCGGGAGCCGGAAGAGACCCGCAAGCACCTCGGCTGAGCGGCCCGTCCGGGCAGTCGGCACCGTAGCCGAGCTGGCGTGGGAGGCGGGTAGGGTGAGCGGCATGTCCGAACTCGATAGCGCCGTCCATGCTGCCCTGGCAACAGTCATCGACCCCGAGATCCACCGTCCCATCACCGACCTGGGCATGGTCGAATCGATCGCCATCGACGCCTCGGGGCTCGCAGCCATCACCGTCCTTCTGACCATCGCCGGCTGCCCGCTGGCCAGCACCATCGAGTCGGACGTGAACACGGCCGTCGCGGCGGTACCGGGGGTCACCGGGGTCAACCTGACGCTGGGGACGATGAGCGACGAGCAGCGCGCAGAGTTGAAGAAGCAGCTGCGTGGCGGACGCGAGGACCGCGACATCCCGTTCGCCAAGCCCGACTCCCTCACCCAGGTGATCCTGGTGGCCTCGGGCAAGGGCGGTGTCGGGAAGAGCTCCGTCACCGTCAACCTCGCCATGGCGCTCGCCGCGCAGGGCCGCACCGTCGGGGTGCTGGACGCCGACATCTACGGCCACTCGATCCCGCAGATGCTCGGCCTCACCGAAGCCATGCCGACCTCGGTTGACGGCATGATCATGCCGGTCCCGAGCATGGGATTGCGAGTGATCTCCATCGGCATGCTCAAGCAGAGCCGCGACCAGGTGATCGCCTGGCGCGGGCCGATCCTCGACCGCGCGCTGCAGCAGTTCCTGGCCGACGTCTACTGGGGCGACCTCGATTTCCTGATCGTCGACCTTCCGCCGGGCACCGGCGACGTCGCTCTGAGCCTCGGCCAGAAGTTGCCCAATGCCGAGGTGATCGTGGTCACGACCCCGCAGCA
Source organism: Propionibacteriales bacterium (assembly GCA_038220215.1). Classification (GTDB taxonomy): domain Bacteria; phylum Actinomycetota; class Actinomycetes; order Propionibacteriales; family Propionibacteriaceae; genus Propionicimonas. Next base: position 1,718 of record JBBRIY010000376.1, on the reverse strand, counting down.
GGCCTCGGCGGAGGTCGCGGAGCGCGCCGGCACCATGGCATCGATGCTCGAGCAGAAGGTCATCGGCGTCGTCGAGAACATGGCCTACCTCGAGGTGACCTGCCCGCACTGCAGCCAGAACCACCGCGTCAACGTGTTCGGATCCGGTGGTGGCGCGGAGGTTGCAGGCACGCTGAGCACGCGCCTCGGCTACGAGGTGCCGCTACTGGCGGAGATCCCGATGGATCCCGCGCTCGCCGCAGCGGGCGACCTCGGGGTGCCCCTGGTCGCCACCGACCCGGATCGCCCCGCAGCGGCCGCCCTCACCGCGCTGGCCACACGCCTGGCCGCCCGCAAGCGCAACCTGGTGGGACGCAAGCTCGGCCTGACGCCAGTTCAGGGCTAGCCGGTTCAGGGCTGGTCGGTGCAGGGCTAGTCGGTCAGCGCGTCCGTGGGGACGGCGGCCCGGCGCGCCAGCCACCCGTCGAGCCCCGCGGACGCGAGCCACGCTGCGACGGCTGCGATGGTGGCCACCGGGATCGTCTCGAGGCCCGCCCGGCCGACCAGCAATCCGGCGAACAGCACCGAGCTCACCAGCAGGCGGGTCATGGCGGCGGTGCCCGCAGCGGTCCCGATCGCGATCGCCACCGTCGGTGACATCCCGAAGGCCAGGACGCCGATGTCGGCGACGGCCACCCCGAGAAAGACCGCGGGGAAGATGGCGCCTCCCCGGAACCCGCCGCCGAGGCTGACGATGTAGGCCAGCGCCTTAGCCAGCACGAGGGCGACCAGTGTGGCGCCGCTGACCTGCAACAGGGGCGTGATGGACGCCTGGCCGGAGAACAGCACGTCGAGCGGATTGGCTCCCGTCAGGCCGACGCTCCACGCCAGCAGCCCGATGACCAGCCCGCTGCCGAGCAACAGCGGCAGGCGTCCCACCCGTCCTTCGAGGGTGGCGACCATGCCGGAGAGCCGGCGCATCGCCAGGGCGAGGACGGCCATCACCGCGCCGACCGCCACGGCTGCCAGCACGTCGGGCAGCATTACGGTGGTGTAGGCAGGCAGGTCACCGACGACCAGGCCGGCGATCGGTAGCCCGCTCCAGGTGCCGAGCCCGGTGATCAGCAGGTACGCGACCGAGGAAGAGGCGAGGGACACAAGCAGTACCGGCACGATCACCAGCCCTGCACCCGCGCCGCTCTCCAGGAGCATCAGGCCGGAGACCAGCGGTCCGCCGAAGAGGGTGGAGAGTGCCGCGGCCGAGCCGGCGGCGCCGACCAGGTTCCGGCCGGCTGGGTCCAGACGAACGCGCGCGGTGAGCCAGACGGCGAGCGCGCCACCGAGGGCGAGCAAGGGGGCTTCGGGCCCGAGGACGGCTCCGAAGGCCAGGCTGGCCAGGGCAGCGAGGCCGACCCCCACCGCCTCGCCCGGGTGCCCGCCGAGACCGACGCCCTCATGGATGGGGGAGTGCCCACCGTCGCCGGGCAGCCTCCGCGCGAAGTGCACGCACAGGCCGCCGAGGACCGGCAGCCCGACGAGCAGGTACCACGGTGGCGAGTCCTGCCCCAACGCTGCCGGCAGCTGGTGCCACAACAGGTGCTCCAGCTCGTGCACGAGCCAGATGAAGGTGAAGGCCAGCAAACCCACCGGCGCGCCGATGAGCGCCCCGAGCAGAGTGACGCGGACGAGCTGGCCAACGGCAACGCCGGACGGTGTGGCGGCGGCCGGATCGGTCATGG
>JBBRIY010000375.1:0-3036 GCA_038220215.1 Propionibacteriales bacterium | reverse complement strand
TTAGGCTCGGTACATGCGTGTAGGTGTATTTGGGGCAACCGGCCAGGTGGGCGGCGTCATGCGGACGCTGCTTGCCGAGCGCGGCTTCCCGGTGGACGAGATCCGGTTCTTCTCCTCGGCCCGTTCGGCGGGTCAGGCACTGGCCTGGGGCGGTGGGGAGGTGATCGTGGAGGACACGGCCACCGCCGACTTCTCCGGGCTCGACCTGGCGTTGTTCTCGGCCGGGGCTTCGATGTCTCGCGAGTTCGCTCCGCGGGTGGCTGCGGCAGGGGCGATCGTGATCGACAACTCCTCTGCCTGGCGCGGGGACCCCGATGTCCCGCTGGTGGTCTCCGAGGTGAACCCGGAGGACACGATCAACCCGCCCAAGGGCATCATCGCCAATCCGAACTGCACCACGATGGCCGCGATGCCGGTGCTCAAGCCGCTGCATGACGCGGCAGGCCTCACCCGGCTGATCGTCGCCACGTACCAGGCCGTCTCCGGCTCAGGCGCCAAGGGGGTGCTGGCGCTGGCCAACCAGACTGCTGGTGCCGTCGATCCCGCGCAGCTCGCCCTTGACGGCTCCTCAGTGCCCGCCGGCGACCCGGCGCCGTACCTGAAGCCGATCGCCTTCAACGTCATCCCGCTGGCCGGGTCGATCGTCGACGACGGCAATTTCGAGACCGACGAGGAGCAGAAGCTCCGCAACGAGTCCCGCAAGATCCTGCACCTGCCCAACCTGCTCGTCGCAGGTACCTGTGTGCGGGTGCCGGTATTCACCGGCCACTCGTTGAGCATCCACGCGGAGTTCGCAGAGGAGATCAGCGTCACCCGGGCTACCGGGCTCCTGGCGACCGCTCCCGGCGTGGAGCTGGCCGACATCCCGAACCCGCGCGAGGCTGCCGGCAAGGACCCGAGCTACGTCGGCCGGATCCGCTCCGACCAGTCGGTGCCCGGGGGGCGCGGCCTCGTCCTGTTCGTCAGCAACGACAACCTCCGAAAGGGCGCTGCCCTGAACGCGGTCCAGATCGCAGAACTGGTGGCGTCCCGATGACGAGACTCGCCGTGATCGGCGCAGGGGTGATGGGCGAGACCCTGATCGCCGGACTGCTTCGTGCCGGCTGGGAGCCGGGCCAGATCACCGCGGCCGATCGTCACCCCCAGCGCCTGGTCGAGATGAGTGCCAAGCACGGCATCCACACCGGTTCCACGGCGGAGGCGGCCGCCCAGGCAGACACCGTGGTGATCGTGGTGAAGCCGCAGGACGCCGGGGAGGTGCTGCCCGTGGTCGGCGCGGCCATCCGTCCGGGGACGCTGGTGGTGTCGCTGTGCGCAGGCCTTTCCACCGCCCGCATCGAGGCCGACCTGCCCGAGGGCACGGCCGTCGTCCGGGTGATGCCGAACACCCCCGCCCAGGTGGACGAGGGCATGGCGGCCATCTCCGCCGGCGCGTCGGCAACCGAGGAACACCTCGAGCACGTCACGGCACTGCTGTCAGCCGTCGGCAAGGTGGTGACCGTCCCGGAGAAGTACCAGGACGCCGTCACCGCCATCTCCGGTTCCGGCCCGGCATACCTGTTCTTCGTCGTCGAGGCGATGATCGACGCCGGCGTCATGCTGGGCCTGCCCCGCGACATCTCCACGACCCTCGTCGTGCAGACCATGTACGGCTCGGCCAAGCTGCTCGCCGACTCCGGTGAGCACCCCACCGTGTTGCGCGAGCGGGTCACCTCACCGGGCGGCACGACGGCAGCGGCTCTCCGTCAGCTGGAGGACCACCGGGTGAAGGCGGCCTTCATGACCGCGATGGAGGCGGCCAGGGACCGCAGCAGGGCGTTGGCCTCTTCGTGAGCCTCCCGGTCGCCGCGGAACCGTTCTGGCTGACCGCGTTCCTGGACTACCCACCCAGCGAGTTCGACACCGGCGTGGGATTCTGGCGAGCCGCCACCGGCTATGACCTCTCGCCCGCGCGTGGTGAGGCCAGCGAGTTCGCCACCCTCGTGCCGCCGGCCGGAGATGACTACCTGCGGGTGCAGCGCCTCGGCGAAGGCCCGAGTGGCCTGCACCTGGACGTGCATGTCGCTGAGCCGTGGACGGCTGCGGAGGTTGCCGAGGCCGCCGGGGCAGAACTCGTGTCCGAGTCGCGGCATGGCCACTTCGTCCTGCGATCGCCGGCGGGCTTCGGATTCTGCCTCGTCGCCAAGCCGGCCGAAGCCGTGCCCCTGCCCCGGCGCTGGCCAGCCGGTCATCGCAGCCGGGTGAGCCGGCTCTGCCTGGACGTCCCCCGCCGGCTCTACGCCGACGAGGTGAGGTTCTTCGAGCACGTCCTCGGCGGGCAGTGGCTCAAGGCTCCCGACCCGGAGACAGCGCTGCGGCTGGCCGGTGCTGGCGCGATCGACCTCCGGCTGCAGCCGGCCGAGCTGGCGCGGAGCGTCACCTCCCACCTGCACGTTGTCACCAACGACCTCGAGGGCGAAGTCGCCCGGCTGGCAGCGCTCGGGGCGAGGCCGCGCGCTTCGCGTCCGGGCAAGACAATCCTTGAGGCACCCGGCGGGACGGCGCTGTGCGTGGTCGCGCTGGAGGCGGGCGAGCTGGCGTGACCGGCAGCGGGCTGTTCGTCGGGCTCGCCACCGTGGACGTGGTGCAGCTCGTCGAGCGGGTGCCCGCCGGCAACGAGAAGATCACTGCACTGGAGAGCTGGCTGGCTGCCGGTGGCCCAGCGGCTGTGGCCGCCATCACCTTCGCAGCGCTCGGGGGACGTGCCCGGCTGTGGACAGCACTCGGGAGAGCGCCGGCCGCCCGGCTCGCCGCCGCCGACCTCGCCGCCGCTGGCGTCGAGGTGATCGACGTGGCGCCGCCCGGCTTCGAGCTGGCGGTCTCGACGGTGTTCGTCGACGCGGCCACCGGTGAGCGGGCCGTGGTCAGCGGATCGGCACACACCCCGGCCTTCGGCAAGATCGCCGGGCCTGACCTCACCGGCATCGACGTGGTGCTGGTCGACGGCCACCATCCAGCCCTTGCCCGATCGGCTGCCCTCGCCTCGGACGGGGTGCC
>JBBRIY010000374.1:0-3039 GCA_038220215.1 Propionibacteriales bacterium | reverse complement strand
CTCGGCCAGCGGCAGCATCTCCTTGCCTGCCTTCAGGTACCCCTCCGCGTTGCGGCGGTCGACGTTGTGGGAGGCCAGTGGCACGAGCCGTCGCGAGGCGTCCAGCACGTCGAGGGTCGGGCCGAGGTGCTTGGCGGCCATCCGCACCTCGTTGGTGAGGACGCCCACCAGGCGGTGCGCGTCGGCGAACGCCAGCATCCTGCCGGCGTGGGCGGCCGTGCCGACGCCGGTGCCGGCAAGCTGCTGGTTGGCGACGGCCAGCACCAGCTGGTGCGGCTCGACCACCTCGAGCCAGCCGGCCAGCACCTGCTCCGCCGCATCGGGCCGGCCGGCCGCCAGCGCCAGCCCCAGTTCGGAGTCGGGCCCCAGCATCACCAGCAGGTCGCGGCCGTGGGCGCCGACGAGGCTGGTGGTGCAGACCGGCTCACCGCGCGCGCCGGCAGCGTGGACGGCGGTGGTCAGGCGGCACAGCGACGCCCAGCCGGCCCGCGAGGTGGCCAGGGTGACGACCCGCGGCAGCCGCGCGTCCCGTAGTTCGCCGCCCTTGGCGGGCGTGACGGCCCGGGTCGACCGCGGCCGGGCGGCCACCACGGGCGCGACAGCGAAGTCGACGCCGACGACGGGCGCGATCCCGGCCGCTGCGCAGGCCTTGGCGAACCGGACGGCACCGTAGAGGCCGTCCCGATCGGTGATCGCGAGGGTGTCCATCTCGTGGCCGGCCGCCGCGGCGACCAGTGCGGCCGGGGCGGAGGCGCCGTAGCGGAGCGAGTAGCCCGAGGCCACCCGCAGGTGAACGAAGGGGTCGCTCATCCCGTCCGCCTGGCCGCCCGCGGCGGGCGGGCCAGCCGACGGGCGACGGCGTCATGGAAGGCCTGCGCGTCGCGCACCAGGTCGTCAGCCTCGCGGACGGTGACGATGGCGACGGCCCCGGCGGCGACGGCCTCCCGCTTCACCTGGGTGGCGGCGAAGAACCCCGCCCACTCGGAGAACTCCGGGGCCACCTCGCCGACCACCTGCCAGACGTTGCGCAGCCGTCCTCCCGAGGCCGCCCGTGCCCGGGCTGCCAGGATCGTCGCTGCCACCCGCAACGCGGCGAGCTGCGCCTGGAGGTAGCGTTCTGCCGGGGTCTCTGCGAGTTCGGCGCCCACCAGCGCTGCCCGCGCCAGTCCGAGCCCGTCATCGATCCCGTCACCGGGACCCATCAGTCCATCACCGCCCGCAACCGCCACTGGCCGCTGCCCCAGCTGTGCGCCAATTCGTAGACACCGGACCGGGCAGCGGCCCCAGGGCTGGCGACCACGCGCCAGACCTCCTCCTCGCCGAGCAGGTCGCCGGCGTCGGCCACCTCCGGCCGGTCGCCCCGCGCCGCCTCCACCTGGGCGCTGCGCCACCAGTCGGCGGTCTCCAGCCAGCGGGTCTGCACCTGGCTGACGCGCCAGATCCTGCTGCGCCAGCTGAAGTGCGCCGGACCCTCCTGGGTGCCGATCAGCCCGGTACGAACCTCGATCTCCTCGTCGTAGCGACGCATGATCCCTTCCCGGTGACTGATGGAACTGACCTATGTAACTGACCTGTGGTGTAACTGACCTGTGGTGTAACTGGCCGACCCCGGCGCGGAGGGTTCTCCGGCGAAGCCGGATGGGGGTCGAGACCATCCAGCGAACTGCCGGGGAACCGTCCACACCGGGGCCGGGACGGGCTGCGGTGTGCCGCCCGAGCGAGCTTCCCCAACTCGCATTATCGAACATGTATTCGATTGACCACCATCATAGGACCTGCCTCCGACACTGCGTCAAGCCCCGGCCGAACCGGACCGAATTGGGGACGGTTCCAAACTCGGTCCAGATCAGCGCGGGCTGCGGTGGCTACGCTTTCGCCATGGACGTCGTCGCACTCACCTTCGCCAGCGGCTGGGCCAGCGGCATCAACGCCTACGCGACGGTTTTCCTGCTTGGCATGATCGGCCGGTTCGGCGCGATGGACGGCATTCCCGAGGGCTTTCAGCGCACCGACGTGCTCGTGATCATGGGCATCCTCGCCCTCGCTGAGTTCTTGGCGGACAAGATCCCGTACCTCGACTCGGCGTGGGACGCCATCTCCACCTTCATCCGCCCGGTGGCCGGTGCACTGATCGGCGCCCTGCTCGCCGGGGCGAGCGGCGAACTGCTGCCGATGACGATGGGCGCGCTCGGCGGAATCACTGCCCTGGTGAGCCATGTAGCCAAGTCGGGCGTGCGGCTCGCGGTGAACACCTCCCCCGAGCCGTTGAGCAATATCGGTGCGTCGCTGGCAGGGGACGCTGCGCTGGTGACCGTGATCTCGCTCGCCATTGCCTACCCGGTGCAGGCGGCCATCCTCGCCGCGCTCCTGCTGATCGGCACGATCGCGCTCGCCGTGTTGCTGCTCGGCCAGATCCGTCGGGGGATCACGGCCTTCCGCGCCTGGCTGGCAGCGCGTTGATCGCTGTCGTCGGTGGCGGGCTGGCCGGACTGGCCGCTGCCGCCCGCCTCGCGAAGGTCGGCCACGGCGTAGTTGTGCTCGAACGTGAGCCGGCCCTTGGCCCGGGCATCGACGTGGCCGCCGAGCCGGACGACACCGTCCTCACTCTGCCGGCAGCCTGGCGCGACCTGTTCCGCAAGTCGGGACGGACGCTCGAAGCCGAACTCGAACGCAGGAGCCTGCGCCTCCTGCCCGCACCGGCCCGCAACCACCGTTTCGCCGACGGCTCCGGCCTCGCCCTGCCTACCGACAGGGGCGAGCAATGGGCCGTGCTCAGCGACGCCCTCGGCGAGCCGGCCGCGATCGCCTGGCGCGACCTCCTGGACCGGCTCGACGGCACCTGGCAGGCGTTGCGACCGCTGGGTCTGGAGTCGGAGTTCACCGGCAGGGAACAGCTCACGCCGGACGTGCGCGCCCTGCTGCGTCCTCGGGAGAGCATCGCGAGGCTCGCCGCCGGGCTGCCCGCAGCACAGCTCACCGAACTGGTGCTCGACGTGGCCGCCCGGCTCGGCCAGGACCCGCGGCGCCTCCCCGGCTGGC
>JBBRIY010000373.1:0-3041 GCA_038220215.1 Propionibacteriales bacterium | reverse complement strand
TTCCGTCGCCGTTGGATTACGGTCGCCGTCCAACCTCGCCGCGGTCGCGCTGACCTGGCGGGCGCCCCTGGATCGCAACGCCGAGCAGGTGCTCACGGCCCTGCAGCAGACCGCAGCAACCATCGAGTCGCGACTGCGCTGATCCCGCGCCGGGCCCCGGCTCCGAGCCCGGGGAACGGCGCGCCGCCCAGCGAACCGCACGCCGACGAGTGGGAACGTGTTTGATTGGCTCCATGCCCACCAGCCCGCCGCGCCAGCGCGGAGATCGCTACGACGCCACCCGGGTTGATCAGGGCCGCGGGTTCGCTGCCATGTTTCCGTTCCTGATGAAGGGACGCAACGACTCGATCGCCTACTACCCGGTGACGATCGAGGTCGAGAACCTGATGGCGTACCTCGAACGGGTGAAGGGCACGCCCGATCAGCTCAGCCTGTTCGAGGCGGTGATGCTCGCGCTCACCCGGATCCTGCGCGAGCGTCCGACGCTGAACCGCTACATCATCGGACGGCGGCTCTACCAGCGCCGCGACGTGCAGCTGTCCTTCATCGCCCGCCGCGAATTCGTCGAGGACAGCACCGAGACCAACGTCTTCGTGAAGGTCTTCCCCGAGGACGACGCTGCCACGGCCCTCCGGAAGATCCGCGGCGAGATCCGGACGGCCAAGGCCGGCGAGGAGAAGTCGGACGACCGGCTGATCGAGCTGTTCATGCGCCTGCCCCGCAGCCTCCTGCAGGTGGCGATCAACCTGCTGTCGCTGTGGGACTTCTACGTGGATACCCCCGGCTTCCTCCGCGGTGTCGACCCGTTGCGGTGCAGTGCGTACGTCGCCAACCTCGGCAGCGTCGGCCTCAACGCCGCCTACCACCACCTGTTCGAGTGGGGCACCTGCAGCCTCTTCGTCACCATCGGCAAGGTGATGCCCACCGTCGTCGTCGGTGAGGACGGGAAGCCGACCGTGCGGCGCACCCTCGAGCTCAAGATCGCCCTCGACGAGCGGATCGCGGACGGCTTCTACGACGCCCGCGCCCTCGAACTCTTCGACACCTACCTGAACGATCCCGGCCAGTTGGCACGGATCTAGGCGAGCGGCGATGTACCGGCTGGTGGCGGAAGCTGCGCGACAGGCGCCGGAGGCGACGGCCCTGATCTACTTCGGGCGCCGGATCAGCTACCGCTCGCTGATCGCCGACATCGACCGGTGCGCTGCCGCCTTCCGCGCCCACGGCATCGGGCCAGGCGACAGTGTCACCCTCTCGCTGCCGAATGTGCCGAACGCGATCGTGCTCTTCTATGCGCTGAACCGCCTCGGCGTGCGGGTGGCCATGACCCACCCGCTGTCCTCACCGACAGAGTTGCAACACTTCCTGAACGAGACCGGCAGCAGGTGGGCGGTCACGATGGACCTGTTCTACGACCGCTTCCGTGACATCCTCGATGCGACGCCGGTCGAGCGGTTGCTGATCGCCCGGTTTTCCGACTACCTCACGGTGCCGGAGAAGGTCGGCTTCGCGCTCACCAAGGGCAGGAAGATCGCTGGTGTGCCGTCGACGGACCGCCGCGTCCTCTCCTGGCGTGACTTCCTTGCCGTCCCCGCAGCCGCAGGAGCAGGCGACATCGAGGCGCGGGCCGAGGCCACTGTCGTGCTGTTCAGCGGCGGCACCTCGGCCCTGCCGAAGGGCATCGAGCTGTCGTCCGCTGCGTTCAACGCCCTTGCCACCTCGATGCGGGAGATCACTGGCATCGCTCCTGGCAACAGCGTGCTCGCGATCCTGCCCGTCTTCCACGGGTTCGGCCTCGGGCTGTGCATCCACACCCCGCTGACCGTCGGTGCCTGCGCGATCCTCGTCCCGGAGTTCAGCACGAAGGTCTACATCGACAACCTGATCAAGCACTCGCCGTCCTACATCGCCGGGGTGCCGACGCTGTTCCAGGCCCTGCTGAACGAGAAACGGTTCGCGGAGGTGCGCTTCGAGCACCTTTTGGGCGCCTACTCCGGGGGCGACAGCCTGAGCAGCGACCTGAAGGTCCGGTTCGACCGCGTGATCGCAGCCCAGGGCGGCAGCGTCGAACTGATGGAGGGTTACGGCCTCACCGAGTGCGTCACCGCCTGCACGGTCTCGCCGCCCGGCAAGTACCGCGATGCGTCGGTCGGTGTCCCCATTCCCGGCATGAGCGTCACGGTCGTTGACGGTGAGATCTGCGTGACCGGACCCACCCTGATGAACGGCTACCTCAACGAACCGGACGCGACGGCGGACACCCTGCGGCGCCACGAGGACGGACGCACCTGGCTGCACACCGGTGACATCGGGACCATGGACGACGACGGCTACCTCTACTTCAAGGGACGCAGGAAGCGGATCATCAAGGTTTCCGGCGTCTCGGTGTACCCGGCACAGGTGGAGCAGGTGCTCGAGGCGCACCCCGGGGTCCAGCGAGCCTGCGTGATCGGTGTCCCCGACCAGTACCAGATGTCAGCCGTGAAGGCCTTCGTCGTGCCGGCCGACGGGGTGAGCGGTGACGATGTGTTGACCGCCGACCTGGTCACCCACTGCCACCAGCACCTGATGAAGTGGGCCGTCCCGCGCTCCATCGAGTTCCGGGCATCGCTGCCGACAACACTGGTCGGCAAGGTCGCGTACACCGTGCTCGAGCGCGAGGAGTTGGAGCGCCCGGCCTGAGCCCGCCTCCTGCTAGTCCGCCAGGCTCATTGGCCCGTAGACCAACCGGTCGGACTCGTACAGCGACACCGTGTGAACGCCGCCCTCGGCGAGCGCTTCGTAGCTGGCACTGAGCCAGGCCTCAGCCTCGGCCTGGTCGTCGAACTCGACAGCGAGCCCAAGATCGGCTGCTGCCTCGTCCGTGGGCTCGGGCATTGCCGCCCAGTAGTAGCCCATGGCTCAGATCTCGTCGCCCGGCTTCACCCGCGCCGCGGGCATGCGCAGTCGGCGAAGGTTGATGGCGCGGTTCAGCATGTAGGGGAGCAGGCCCTTCAGGGGCACGTTCGGCAGGCGCTCCGCGTGCAGCCTCTTGTACTTGG
>JBBRIY010000372.1:0-3072 GCA_038220215.1 Propionibacteriales bacterium | reverse complement strand
ATGATCCTGTTCAGGACCGCGAGGGCAGTCGTCGGCAGTTCCGGAGCCTACTGAGCGCACCCCGGTGGCACCGAGTGAATCCCCCTGCCGGCGCCACCGGGATGCTTGTCCGTAGAAGCCCCGATCCCCGGATCGGGGCTTCTGCCTTGCCGCCAATGCGGCAATAATACGTACGGCGGCAGCTCAAGATGACATGCCTGTAGAGGGTTGTTAAAGTTAAAAGACATTCACGTTTCACGCGTGGATCCACCGCTGAGGAAGCATTCGCGGTCGTGCTAACTTGACCCGTAACACCCCTAGCCGCGCCACAGGATTCACGCCGGCCAGCCGCTCAAGATCTGCGATCCCGCTTGCAGGCGCCCTGTAGGTGAGCCAAGAACGCACACACCAGTGATGTTTCTTCCTGCCCGCCTAACTGCAGCATTCACATGCTGAGCCCGATTTGGTATTACCCCGGCGGGTGGGTAATGCTATTTGTAGCCAAACCGCCATGGCCAGCGTCGGTCACCACCAAAGCCCCCACCTTGGAGGAACCATGCACGTCGCCAGTGTCGTAATTCCAGCCCACAACGAGTCGGGTGTTCTGCCCGCAACCCTGAACCGCATCGCGGAGGATTCGCTCGCCAGTTCGCTCGAGGTCGTCGTGGTGGCCAACAACTGCAGCGACGAGACCGCTGACGTCGCCCGCGCCTTCCAGCGCCGGGTCCCGGGCCTGCGGGTCGTCGAGACCGACACCCCCGGCAAGACCAATGCGCTCAACCTCGGCGACGACGCGGTCACCGCGTTCCCGCGCATTTACCTCGATGCCGACATCGTCCTCGGGCCCGAGGCACTGGAGGGGATGGTCGAGGGCCTCACGGTCAGCGCACCAGTTGCCGGCTCGCCCGACATCCGGTTCGACCTCGACGGCGCCGACATGTGGGTGCGCGAGTACTACCGCATGTTCGAGCGACTCCCCTACGTCACCGACGGTCTGGTCGGCCTCGGCGTCTATGGGCTCTCCGCGCAGGGCAGGGAGCGGTTCAACGAATTCCCCGATGTGCTGGCAGACGACCTCTACATCCAGCGCCTGTTCGCCCCCGACGAGCGTTTGCGGACACGCGGCCAGTTCGCCGTCCGCGCCCCGCGGCACTGGGCCGACCTGGTCAAGGTCCGGACCAGGGTGGACCGCGGCAACGCCCAGCTCGCGGGGTCCGCCTCCGCCTCCTCCGTCGACCATGGTGACGGGTTCGAGCGCACCTCGGACTCCTCCATGAAGGCGATGGCACGCTCGGTTGCCGCAGATCCCGCCCTGCTCGGCGCAGCGGGGGTCTACGTCGGCACGACAGCCGTCGCCAAGGTCCGCTCCCGCTTCTCCAACGACCGTGCCTGGGGACGCGACGAGTCGACCCGCCAGGCCACCACCGCGACTCCGTCAGCAACCCGCCGGCCGGTGAGCCCCTGGGCGACGCCGCGCGTCGAGGTGGACCACCTCCCCTTCAGCCGCCAGTCCGGGGAGGAAGTGGTGGACAGCGTGTTCCACGCCCTCAGCACCGGCCTCGGCGGTCGGATCGTCACGCCGAACATCGACATCCTGCAGGCCCTGCGTCGCAAACCCGAACTGCGCGACCTGGTGCGGACCGCCGACATCCTGGTGGCCGACGGAATGCCGATCGTATGGGCCAGCAAGCTGCTGCGCACGCCGCTTCCGGAGCGGGTCTCCGGTGCCGACCTCGTCTGGACGCTGGCGGGCCGGGCGGCCGCCGAAGGGCGCAGCCTGTACCTTCTGGGCGGCAAGCCCGGCATCGCGCAGCGCGCCGGCAAGACATTCACCGATCAACACCCCGACCTGCAGATCGTCGGGTACGACAGCCCCGACTTCGGCTTTGAGAACTCGCCCAGGCAGATGCGCGACGTCATCGACAAGCTCACGGCAGCACAGCCCGACCTGGTCTACCTCGCGCTCGGGTTCCCGAAGCAGGACGTGGTCGCTGCCGAGCTCGCCCGTTACCTGCCCCGGACCTGGTTCCTCGGATGCGGCGGAGCGCTCGACATGGCCGCCGGCGAGGTCGACCGGGCCAACTCGACCATGCAGAAGCTCGGCGGCGAATGGATCCACCGGCTCCTGAAGGAACCCCGCCGGCTTGCCCGCCGATACCTGCTCAACGACGCGCCCTACGCCGCCGGCCTGCTCACCCGGAGCACAGTGGGTGGCGTGCTGGGGGTGAAGAACGGGTGACCCACAGACCCGGCGCGGACGTGATCCGCACCAGAAGTGACCTGGCCAGGTTCCAGGCAGCCGACGCGCACATGAACGGCGTGGACCGCTGGCGCCCGCAGCACGCGTTGACGCGCGGCGTCGTGCACTTCCTGCACGTGTTGCGGCTGTGCGAGTTCTGGGAGAACCAGAGCGGGCCGCTGGCCCGGCTGGTCACGCCGCTGTACAAGGCACGCATGCGGCGCCTGTCCGAACGCCTCGGTTTCGATGTGGGGCGCCACTGCACCGGTCCGGGCCTCAGCATCGCCCACTCCGGGCTGCTCGTGATCCACCCGGACGCCCGGATCGGAGCCCGCTGCCGCATTCACCAGGGCGTCACGGTCGGCGCAACGGACAGTGGCGCACCGGTGATCGGAGACGACGTCTTCGTCGGCCCGAACGCGCTCGTCCTCGGTGGAGTGACCATCGGGGACCGGGCCTTCATCTACCCCTCCGCCGTCGTCACCACCGATGTTCCGGAGGGCTGCTCCGCCGCCGGCGTGCCGGCGGTCGTACGGCCCGGCACCCACAAGGTGTGGCGCCCGGACTGACCGGCGCGCCCCGCTGCTGTACGGCAGCCATCCACACTCGTCCCGTCCCGACTCCCCACGGAGGTCCTTTGAAGTCGCACAGCACTGCCAGCCCGTCCCCGGTTGCCTACCTCGTCAGCCAGTACCCCCTGATCTCGCACACGTTCATCGAGCGCGAGATCGAAGGTTTGCGGGCCCTCGGGGTGCCGGTGCACACCTTCAGCATCCGGGCCCCCGGCGCGCTGCTGAGCGACGCCATGCGCGCAGAGGCCGAGCGGACGACCGTGCTGCAGGACTCCCTGCCCG
>JBBRIY010000371.1:0-3077 GCA_038220215.1 Propionibacteriales bacterium | reverse complement strand
CTGCTTGTCGAAGCTGGGCAGGCTCTTTCCCGGCTGCCAGGCTGCCGCGTCCCAGAAGCGCGACGAATCGGGGGTCAGCACCTCGTCGGCGAGAACCAGTTCACCGCCGCGGAGCCCGAACTCGAACTTGGTGTCGGCGAGTATGATGCCCCGATCGGCCGCGAGAGCTGCGGCGGTGGTGTAGATGGCCAGGGTCGCCTCCCGGAGCCGCCCGGCCAGGTCGGCCCCGTGCAGGCCGGCGATCGTGGCGAAGTCGACGTTCTCGTCGTGCGCCCCCATCGGCGCCTTGATGGCAGGCGTGAAGATCGGCGCGGGCAGCTGCGAGCCGTCCAGCAGCCCTGCCGGCAGCGGCACGCCGCACACCGTGCCCGAGGCCTGGTACTCGACCCAGCCCGAGCCGGTGAGGTAGCCGCGGGCGACGCATTCGACCGGCACCATGTCCAGCTTCTCCACCACAACGGCCCGCCCGGCGACCTCGTCCGGCACGTCCGTGGAGACCACGTGGTTCGGGAAGGTCAGCTGGTCGAACCACCACAGCGACAGCTGGGTGAGGACGACGCCCTTGTCGGGGATCTCGGTCGGCAGCACGTGGTCGAAGGCGGAGATCGCGTCGGTCGCCACCATCAGAATGCGTCCGCCGGGCCAGTCGTACAGCCGTCGGACCTTGCCAACGTGGATGGGTTGCTCGAGCACGGCGCCAGCCTAACGGCTGAGGCTCCGGGGTCCCGCGCGGTCTGCGGCTGGACTCACCGGTCTAGGCGAGCTTGCGGCGGTAGGTGGCCATCGCGAACAGGTAGGCCACGACGAGGATGCCGACGCACCAGGCGAGGGCGATCCAGAGGTCCGCGCCGACCGGCTGGCCAGCGAAGAGGTCGCGGATGGAGTTCACGATGGAGGTCACAGGCTGGTTCTCGGCGAACCAGCGCACCGGGCCAGGCATCGTCTCGGTGGGCACGAAGGCCGAGCTGATGAACGGCAGGAAGATGAGCGGATAGGAGAAGGCGCTCGCACCGTCCACGGTCTTCGCCGTCAGGCCGGGAATGACGGCCAGCCAGGTCAGGGCAAGGGTGAACAGGGTGAGAATGCCGCCGACGGCGAGCCAGGCCAGGAACCCCGCGCCGGAACGGAACCCCATGGCCAGGGCAACAAGGATGACGACGACGATCGAGACCAGGTTGGCCACAACAGAAGTCAGCACGTGCGCCCACAGCACCGACGACCGGGCGATCGGCATCGAGTGGAAGCGGTCGAAGATGCCGCTGGTCATGTCGAGGAAGAGCCGGTAGGCGGTGTAGGCGATGCCGGAGGCGATCGTGATGATCAGGATGCCGGGCAGCAGGTAGGCGACATAGGAGTCGGTGCCGGTGTTGATCGCGCCACCGAGCACGTAGACGAACAGCAGCATCATGGCGATCGGCGTGACCGCCGTCGTGATGATGGTGTCGAAGCTCCGCGTGATGTGGCGCAGCGAGCGACCGGTCAGGACGGCGGTGTCACCAAGGAAATGGGTGGTCATGGTCGTTCCTCACTTGTCCTTGCCGACGACGGCGAGGAAGACGTCCTCGAGGGTCGGCTGTTTCTCGACGTATTCGACCTTCGCCGGAGGCAACAGCGCCTTGAGCTCTGCGAGGGTGCCGTTAACGATGATCCGGCCGCCGTGCAGGATCGCGATCCGGTTGGCGAGCTGCTCCGCCTCGTCGAGGTACTGCGTGGTGAGCAGGACGGTGGTGCCGCTGGCCGCGAGGTCCCTGACCGCCTGCCAGACCTCGAGGCGTCCCTCCGGGTCGAGGCCTGTCGTCGGCTCGTCGAGGAAGATGACCGGAGGGTTCCCGATCAGGCTCATAGCGATGTCGAGCCGGCGCCGCATGCCACCGGAGTAGGTCGACACCTTGCGCGCGGCGGCCTCGGTCAGCCCGAAGCGCGCCAGCAGGTCGTCGGCGATCGTCCCGGGGTTCTTGAGGTGTCTCAGCTGCGCGACGAGGATCAGGTTCTCCCGTCCGGTGAGGATCTCGTCGACGGCGGCGAACTGCCCGGTGAGGCTGATCGACTGGCGCACGTCCCCTGGCTGCTTTGCGAGGTCGAAGCCGTTGACGCCGGCCGTGCCCGCATCGGCCTTCAGCAGCGTCGTCAGGATCTTCACGACCGTCGTCTTGCCTGCCCCGTTGGAGCCGAGCAGGGCGAAGATGCTGCCGCGCGCCACGTCGAAGTCGACGCCACCGAGCACGTCCACCTTTCCGAACGCCTTCTGGAGGTCCCGGACGCGGATCGCCGGTTCGGCCAGCTGGATGGTTGTCATCGTCGATCTCCGTTTCTGCTCGTCACTCGTTCGTGCCGGCGACGCGGTCGATCGCTTCGATCAACCGGTTGCGTTCCTTGTTGATCCACTGCCCCTCGGAGTAGTTCGCGATGAACGTCTCCGCGAACTCCACCGGGTCATCGCCGACGATCGCGCGGATTCCGGTGCCGTCAAGCGCTGCGCGTTCGAACAGGTCGGCGAGGTCTCCCAGCATGGTCACGAGCACGTCACCCTTGGAGATGCCCCCGAAGTACATGTAATAGCGCTCGAGCGCTTCGACCGCTGTGCGGTAGTTCTCCGGAAGCTCCTTGATGCGCGCCTTGTGCTGCTTGTACCGCTTCTTCTCCTCGAGCGAGCCAGTCACTATCTCGATCCACTTTGCAGCCATGGCTACCTGCCTCCTTGGTTGAGCTGTGCGAGCCGTTCGGTGAGGAAGGCCCAGGTCCTCCAGAACTCTTCGAGATCAGCGCGGCCCTTGTTGTTGAGGGAGTAAACCTTGCGCGGCGGGCCCTTCTCCGACGGCACCTTCTCCACGTCGACAAGGCCGCGCTGCTCGATCCTGACGAGCAGGGCGTACACGGTGCCCTCAGCGATGTCGGCGAATCCCTGCTCGCGGAGCCAGGCGGTGATCTCGTAGCCGTACGCGGGACGCGCCGCGAGGAACGCAAGGATGATGCCCTCCAGCGTCCCCTTGAGCATCTCCGTCATCTGCTTGCCCATCGGGCCCTCCCCACTACTAAGCGTTACTGACTACCAGTAGATAGTAACACTGAATACCGGC
>JBBRIY010000370.1:0-3079 GCA_038220215.1 Propionibacteriales bacterium | reverse complement strand
CTTTCCCGATGAGCCGGCAGGACTCGCCGGGCATTCCGACGGGGACGTGGCCGCGCACGCAGCCTGTGACGCACTGCTGTCAGCGGCCGGCCTCGGTGATCTCGGCAGCAATTTCGGCACCAGTCGACCCGAGTGGTCGGGAGCCAGTGGCACGGCCTTCCTCACCGAGACCGTCGCACTGCTGGCCGCTGCGGGGTTCCAGGTGCTGAATGTCGCCGTTCAGGTGATCGGGAACCGTCCGCACCTGGCTGCACGCAGGGCGGAGGCGGAGGCGGTGCTGTCGGCTGCCGTCGGGGCAGTTGTGAGCATCTCGGCCACCACGACGGATGGCCTCGGCCTCACCGGTCGCGGCGAGGGGCTTGCCGCCATTGCGACGGCGCTGATCAGCGAAGCCTGATCGGACGGCTCAGCGCACCGCGTTCTGTGGCGAGGTGTAGGTGTTGCACTTGCCGATCGCCGAGTTCTGCTGGCCGGTTGTGAACCAGTTCTTCCGCGACTTGCCCAGGCCGTGGTCGCCGTCATAGTTGGCCTTGCCGGTGAGCACGTCGTCGCCCAGGTTGTACATGACGTCCTGCAGGTTCGACAGGTTTTCGGCGCTCAAGCCGGACGAGCCGCCGACGGCGACGGTGAACATGCCGGACAAACAGTCCGCCTGCACCTCGAGGCGGCGCGAGAACACCTTCGCCTCCGCCTTGGACGACTTCTGCTCCCACGCCATCGAGGCGATCAGGATCCCGGTGCGTGCCTGGATGGTGTGGCCGAACTCGTGGGCCAGCACGGACTCAATGACGAACGGTGCCTTCTGCTGGTCGGCCGGGAAGATCTTGTACAGCGGCTTGGCGTAGTAGATGCGCTGGTCAGCGGCGCAATAGACGGCGTTCACCTCGTCCAGCGACCCACAGCCGGTGGTGATCGGCTCGGTGTACACCGTCACCGGTGGACGCGGGAGCTGGAAGCCGGCCGTCTTCAGGGGGTCGGACCACACCCGCCACAGGCAGGCAGTGAGCTCATTGAGGTGGTCGGTCAGCTCCGCGACGGAGGCCGTGGTCATGTCGATCCGGGGCACCGCGCAGTCCGTGGGAATCGGCGCCGTCTGGTCGTACACCGGGTTGGCGGTGAGCCAGTCGGTGGCCTCGCCGTAGGTTTCCGGCTGCGGAACCGGCGGCGGGGAGAAGTCCGGGGCAGGGACGACGACCGGTGGTGCGACGGTCTGCCCCGGGGTCGGCCCCGACAGTGGTCCATCGCTCCCGCCACCGAGGTACTGCACGAGGGCGATCCCGAAGAACCCGATGCCGACGACCAGCACGACGCCCAGCAAGAGTGTGCGCAGGGGATTTCCACGGCGGGGACCGCCGGGGGCCGGCGGGCGGTTGGCAGGCGGGAACCCACCGGGCTGGCCGTAGGCGGGCTGGCCGAACTGCTGCTGCGGGTAGGCAGCGGTCTGCGGGTAGGGCATCTGCTGCTGGGGGTATTGCGGCTGCTGCGGGTACTGGGGCTGTCCTGTGGCCGGCGCACCCCACGCCTGCGTCGGCCGGTTCCAGTTGGGCTGACCCCACTGCTGACCGCCCTGGCCGGGTTGCTGGCCCTGCGTCCCCCACTGCTGCGTCACGCGGGCAGCCTAGTTGCAACCCGGGCCCGGCGGCAGTACCCGGCCACGGCGAGAACGGAGGTGTGGGAATCGTCGCAGACCCCTCTGGCGCCGGGGCGCTGCGGCACTAGTGTGTGTCCTGCCTGCTCGGCCACGGTCGTGCGGGGCGTAGTGCACTGACCTTTGCGCCAGCGGACAGGAGCCGGAATGGCATCGAATGTGACCAGTCGTCAACGGCTGGCGGCGATCGCCGTCCTCGCCCTCGGGTTGCTGGCCTTCCTTGCGCCGACGGCACGGGCCGCCGACCAGGTGAAGACCTATGCCGTGGCCGCAACGATCAACGCCGACGGGGCTGTCGCTGTGCAGGCCACCATGACCTTCGATGGCGGTGCCCCCGAGACGATCGAGCAACGCCTCACCACCGTCACGCGCACCAGCGACAACATGGAGTACCGCTACCAGATCACCGACGTCAGGGCAGCGGCGGGCAGCAAGACCCTCGACGTGAAGACCACGGTCGGTCCGCGCTCGACCACGCTCGGCATCCCCAGCGCCGGAGCGACTGACCCGATCGTGCTCAGCTACGTCGTGCACGGGGCGGCGATCGCCACCGACGGCGATACCACCACCGTCCAGTGGCCCCTGCTGCAAGGCCTCAACCTGCCGGTGGCCACCTTTGACGCGACCGTCGCCGTCCCCGCACTGTTCAACATGATCGATTGCGCGGCCGGCGCAACCGAAACGCCCGGCACCTGCACGTACTACGGCGGTGGCACCCACGACTCGCCGAGCCCGTTCTTCCACGACGAGGGCAGGGGCGTCGGCGAGGTGGTCATCGCCATCGTGCGTTTCCCTGCCGGCGCGGTCGCCGTGAACCAGGACCTGCGCGAGGTGTGGACGCTGGATCGCGCGTTCTCGGCCGAGCCGTTGCCGCTGGGCCTCGCCGTGGGCCTGCTGCTGCTCGGCGGCCTCGCCCTCTGGGCGGCGCACCGCCGCCTCGGCAGTGACTCCGGGACCGGCATCGCGCCCACGCCGGTGGCCGAGTTCCACCCGATCGGGCCCGGGCAGAGCGAGTTCCGCGTGCTCGACGGCATCCGTCCCGGCGAGATCGGCACGGTGGTCGACGAGCGGGTCGACCCGATCGACGTGACCGCGACCCTCCTCGACCTGTCGATCCGCGGGCACCTCCGGATCACCGAGATGGCGCCGGCTTCTCCGCATGCGCCCACCGACTGGACGTTCGCCCGCCTCGCCAGCGCCGACCCGCTCGTGGCCTACGAGCGCACCCTGCTGGACGCGGTAGCTCCGGTCCAGGGCGACGCCGTGAAGGTGTCCAACCTCGCCGGCAGTGTCGGTGCGGTGATCGGCACCATCCAGTCCGAGTTGTACGACGAGGTCGTGGCGAGGGGTTGGTTCGCCCGGCGTCCCGACTCGACCCGCAACCGGTGGAGCCTGATCGGCTGGATCGGCCTCGCCGTCGCGGTCATCGTC
>JBBRIY010000369.1:0-3081 GCA_038220215.1 Propionibacteriales bacterium | reverse complement strand
ACCGCCGGGTACTTCATCGTCACCTTGGAGCCGATGTTGCCGTCGATCCACTCCATGGTCGCGCCCTCGTCGCAGGTGGCGCGCTTGGTGACCAGGTTGTACACGTTCGTCGACCAGTTCTGGATGGTCGTGTAGCGCACCCGGGCGTTCTTCTTCACGATGATCTCGACGACGGCGGAGTGCAGCGAGTCCGAGGAGTAGATCGGTGCGGTGCAGCCCTCGACGTAGTGCACGTAGGAGCCCTCGTCGGCGATGATCAGGGTGCGCTCGAACTGGCCCATGTTCTCGGTGTTGATCCGGAAGTAGGCCTGCAGCGGGATCGCCACATGCACGCCCTTGGGGACGTAGATGAACGAGCCACCCGACCAGACCGCGCTGTTCAGCGAGGCGAACTTGTTGTCGCCGACCGGGATGACTGAGCCGAAGTACTCCTCGAACAGCTCGGGGTACTCCTTCAGGCCGGTGTCGGTGTCGACGAAGATGACGCCCTGGCGCTCCAGCTCCTCGTTGATCTTGTGGTAGACCACCTCGGACTCGTACTGCGCGGCCACGCCGGAGACCAGCCGCATCTTCTCCGCCTCGGGGATACCCAGGCGGTCGTAGGTGCGCTTGATGTCCTCGGGCAGGTCCTCCCAGGTGTTGGCCTGCTTCTCGGTGGAGCGCACGAAGTACTTGATGTTGTCGAAGTCGATGCCGCTGAGGTCTGCACCCCAGGCCGGCATCGGCTTGCGCTGGTAGAGCTTGAGCGCCTTGAGCCGCAGGTTCAACATCCACTCCGGCTCGCCCTTCAGCGCAGAGATGTTGCTCACGACGTCCTCGTCAACGCCGCGGCGCGCGAGCTTGCCGGCCACATCGGAGTCGCGCCAGCCGTACTGGTAGGCGCCGAGTGCCTCGAGGTGTTCTTCCTGCGTGGAGCCCAGACCGGGAGCCACGGGTGCTGTTGACGTCATCTATCGGCCCTTCGTTGGAGATTGCGGATGCATCGTTGCGACAACCGGACGCGGTACGTGGGTGGTACACACCCCGTCACCGTGCGCGATCGTCGCCAGGCGCTGCACGTGGGTCCCCAACAGCTGTCCGAAGGCCCTGGTTTCGGCCTCACACAGTTGCGGGAACTCTGCCGCCACATGGGCGACCGGGCAGTGGTACTGGCACAGCTGGACGCCGGAGGCCACCGGTTGGAGTGACGCCACGAAACCTTCTGCGGTCAATGCCTCAACCAACGCCTCCGCAGAGGTCGGATATTCCGCCTCGAGTTCGTGGAAGCGATCAGTGATCGACTCCGTCACCTTCGCGGCAAACGCTTCGACGGCGTCCTCTCCGGCCACCCGCTGCAGGTAGCCGAGGGCGCTGATCGCCAGCTGGTCGTAGGCCTGGTAGAACTCGCCGCGGCCGGTGTCGGTGAGGGTGAACACCTTGGCGGGGCGACCCCGTCCACGGTGGCCGTAGACACGTTGTTCACGGCTGGCGACCTGACCGATGCTGTCCAGCACCGTGAGGTGCCGTCGTACGGCGGCCGGCGTCAGACCCAGTCTCTTGGCGAGTTCGTTCGCTGTCGACGGGCCGTGCTGGAGGATCGAACGCGCCACCCGACTACGGGTGGAAGCGTCCGCTGCCCGCTGTTCGGCATCGGTCACCGCCTCGTCCCGTTCGGGCTCCACGCTTTTCACAACACCATTCTTACCTAATTAGGCAAACGGCTCAAGCTCTTGACCAGCCAGTGGCACATCTTCCGATGCGAGATGACCCCTTCCACGAAGTGGCGGGTTGTGGTGACTACGACACGGAGTCGTAGAGTGCTGGCGGTGACTTTGTCTTGTCAAAGGTGACAGGTCGCCAATGAACATTCAGTTACCTTCCAAAGGATGCATCGTGACGACTCACTCGCTCGATAGGCAACCAGTGACGGGACGGCGGCACAGTTTCGTGCGCGCAGGCCTGTTCGTGGTGTTCGGGCTTCTCGCTCTCTCTCTGGCCGCCTGTTCGGGTGGCGCTACCGCGACGCCCGGTGAGGGCGCGCACAAGTCGGAATTCGACCTTCCGCTCCCCGACCTGCACGCGGTCACCTTCTTCGGCGGTATCAGCGGGTGGTGGCTGCTGCTCATCGGCATGCTGATCTGCGTCGCCGGCTTCGCCTTCGGCATCCTCAGCTACATGAAGCTGAAGAACCTGCCCGTTCACCAGTCCATGCGGGACGTGTCCGAGCTGATCTACGAGACCTGCAAGGCCTACCTCGTCCAGCAGGGCAAGTTGCTGCTGGTGCTGTTCGCCTTCATCGGCAGCGTCATCTTCATCTACTTCGGCTTCCTGAACACCACGGGCGGCTGGGGCCGCGTTGTGATCGTGCTGCTCTTCGCGATCATCGGCATGGCCGGTTCGTACGCGATCGCCTGGTACGGCATCCGGCTGAACACCTTCGCCAACTCCCGCACCTCGTTCGCGGCCCTGGAGGCCAAGCCCTTCAAGGTCTACGACATCCCGATGCGTTCCGGGATGAGCGTCGGCATGGTGCTGATCTCGACCGAGCTGATCATGATGCTCGCGATCCTGATGTTCGTCCCCGCCGACATCGCCACCGCGTGCTTCCTCGGCTTCGCCATCGGTGAGTCCCTGGGCGCCTCTGCGCTGCGCATCGCCGGCGGTATCTTCACCAAGATCGCCGACATCGGTTCCGACCTGATGAAGATCGTCTTCAAGATCGACGAGGACGACCCCCGCAACCCCGGCACCATCGCCGACTGCACCGGCGACAACGCCGGCGACTCGGTTGGCCCGTCGGCTGACGGCTTCGAGACCTACGGCGTCACCGGTGTCGCCCTGATCACCTTCATCCTGCTGGGTGTCCAGGCCGAGTACCAGGCACACTTCCTGGTCTGGATCTTCTTCATCCGGGCCATCATGCTGGTCGCCTCGGGCCTGTCCTACTTCGGCAACAGCATCTGGGCCAAGGGCAAGTACGAGAACGCCGAGGAGATGGAGTTCGAGACCCCGCTGACCTCGCTGGTGTGGATCACCTCCATCGTCTCCATCCTGCTCACCTTCGCCATGTCGTTCCTGATGCTCGCCACCCTCCCCGGCCAG
>JBBRIY010000368.1:0-3097 GCA_038220215.1 Propionibacteriales bacterium | reverse complement strand
ACCGACCGCCCGACCACGGCAACTGTCCACGAAGCAGTGAGACAGAACCGTCAACACCAACTGTCCACGAAGGTCGAGACACATCTGTCAACGAAGCTGTGAGACATCAACGTCCACGAAGGTGTGAGACTTCACAGTTCCTAACTCGGTCCGGACCAGATTGGGGACGGTTCCTAACTCGGTCCGGACCGGATTGGGGACGGTTCCAAACTCGGTCCGGGGACCCGTTCCTCCCGACTTGTCAGAACCACGGGACGCCATAGCGACCTGAGGTTCTGACAACTCGGGGATCGAGGCGGGGGTCAGAGGCCGGCAGCGGCCTCACGGGCCAGGAGTGAGCGCTTGACCTCGACACCCCAGGCGAAGCCGCCGAGGCTCCCGTCGCTACGCAGCACGCGGTGGCAGGGGACGAACAGCGCCGGGGCGTTGGTCGCGCAGATGCTGGCAGCGGCCCTGATCGCTGACGGGTTGCCCAACTCTCCGGCGAAAGCGGCATAGCTCAGGGGTGCTCCCGGCGTGATGCCGCGCAGCCGCCGCCAGCCGCGCTGGCGCCAGTCCGAGCCGTGCTGTTCCACCGGGACGTCGTCCACGGCAGCCAGGTCACCGTCGTAGTACGCGGCAACGGCCGCTGCTGGACCAGCGACGTCCGGGTCATCGGCGCCGACGACGGAGACCTCCGTCGGGCGCTCGTCCGGACGCAGCCGGGCCAGCACCGCCTCGGGATCGGCGGTCCAGCCGGAGGCCAGCACGACCCCGTCAGCGGCCAGCAGCGTGAACGGGCCGTCCGGGGTGGCCAGGGTGGTCAGCTTCATTTCTCTCCAATCCTGACGAGGCTTGCTCGCCACAGGTGCAGGCTGGCGTAGGAGCGCCAGGGGGCGAGGTGGGTGCCCCAGGCCGCGAGGTCGCGGGGGTGGTCGGGAAGGCCGAGCCGGCGGGCGCCGGTGCGCAGGGCGAC
Organism: Propionibacteriales bacterium; assembly: GCA_038220215.1. GTDB lineage: Bacteria > Actinomycetota > Actinomycetes > Propionibacteriales > Propionibacteriaceae > Propionicimonas. The sequence continues at coordinate 2,142 of JBBRIY010000368.1, read as the reverse complement.
GTCGCCGGTCGGCAGGATGTCGGGGTTTCCGAGCACCCGCATGGCGACGTAGTTCGCCGTCCACTCGCCGATCCCGCGCACGGCGACGAGCCGGTCGTGTTGGGCCAGCGGGTCGTCGGCATAGCCCACGTCGAGCTCACCGGAGGCCAGCTGTTCGCAGATGGCAATGATGTTGTCGATCCGTGCTCGCGGCCCGACCAGCACCTCCCGTCCGCGCGCAGCGACCTGGGCCGCGGTCGGGAACAAGGTGGTGAGCCCTTCCGTGCCGCCGTCGAACGGTGTTCCCAGTGCCACCGCCAGCCGGGCAAGCTGCGTCCGCGCCGCAGCGACGGAGATCTGCTGGCCGACCAGCGCTCGCAGCAGCATCTCGTGGGCGTTCACCGCCCCCGGCAGTCGGATGCCCGGCGTGGCCGCGACCGCTTCGGCCAGGGCCGGCTCGCGTCCCAAGGCCTCGTCGATGCCGACCGGGTCGGCGTCCAGGTCGAACAGCCGGCGCACGCGCCAGATCAGGGAGGGCAGGTCGCTGAGTGCCGACAATCGCGCGGTGAGGCGCAGGCGCTCACCCTCGGGCTCGACATCGAAGGTGGTCGGGCCGCCGGGCAGCTGGAGCGTCCTGGAGTAGGACCGTGGTCCGGCCAACTCCACCCCCGGCACCGAACGGGCAGCCAGCCAGCCGAAGACTCCTGCCGCGTCGAACGGCTGCCGGACGGGCAGGACGAGCCGAATCCCCAATCCCGACTTGTCAGAACGTGAGGACGCCCCAGCAGCCACAGGTTCTGACAAGTCGGGAGGGAGGCGGTGGCGGCGCCGGGTGGCGCGCAGCTGGGACGGGGTGCGGTCGTAGACCTCTGCGATGGTGTCGTTGAACTGCCGGATGCTCCCGAAACCGGACGCGAACGCGATGTCGCTGACCGGGAGGTCGGTGGCCACCAGCAGCTGGCGCGCGGTCTGGGCGCGGTGGGCACGCGCGAGTGCGAGTGGCCCGGCCCCGAGTTCCGAGCTGAGCAGACGGTTCAGGTGGCGGGTCGTGTATCCGAGTCGCAGGGACAAGCCGGTCACGCCCTCGCGTTCGACCAGTCCGTCGGCGATCAACCGCATGGCGCGGGCCGCCACGTCGGAGCGCAGGTTCCAATCCGGAGAACCGGGGACGGCGTCCGGCAGGCAACGCTTGCAGGCCCGGAAGCCTGCTTCGTGGGCTGCCGCGCTGGTGGCGAAGAAGGTGACGTTGCGAACCAGCGGCGTCCGCGCCGGGCAGGATGGACGGCAGTAGATCCCGGTGCTGCGGACGGCTGTCACGAAGACCCCGTCGAACCGGGGGTCCCTCGTTGACACCGCCCGATAGCGCTGTTCGAAGTCCATACGAGCAAGCATGGCAGCAGGGCTGCGCCGGAACTAGCGGAAATCGGACGTGGCGGTGTTCTCGTCAGGGAGAAGGAGGGTCACCGGGGGAGTGGTTGGCACGCGCTCGCAGCGTTCCGGGTCCTGCAGCGTCTGAGGTCGGATACTGGCTCCACGCCGTGCAGAAATCCGCAGTCCTCGACGTTGGCCAGTCGCAGGCTCCACTCACGCTGCGAAAGTCCGCGTTGGGAGGGCAGGATGGCCATGGGTGCGGCCGAACCCTGTCTCGGTTTGACCCTCCTCGCCGCGGCCCCGTAGTCTTTACCCTCGGTGCACATCGAGCAGGCTTTTTGCCGTTCGGGAGCATGACTGGAGCGCGAACCATCCTTCCTTGGGTCTGGTGCGCTTGTCGGGATAGAGCTTAAGGAAGTAGGTCAGCGTGTACGCGATCGTGCGCAGTGGTGGCCGCCAGCACAAGGTTGCTGTCGGTGACATCCTGGAGATCGACAAGGTCGAGGTGAAGGCTGGCGACAGCGTCGCCCTGACCCCGCTGCTGCTGGTCGACGGCGAGAAGATCACCTCCGACGCCACGGGCCTCGGCAAGGTCAGCGTCACCGCAGAGGTGATCGCCGAGACCAAGGGTCCCAAGATCCACATCATGAAGTACAAGAACAAGACCGGCTACCGGAAGCGCATGGGTCATCGCCAGCGCTATACCCAGGTCAAGGTCACCGGGATCGAGAGCTGAGGCAGCGACATGGCACATAAAAAGGGCGCATCAGCCTCCCGTAACGGTCGCGACTC
>JBBRIY010000367.1:0-3100 GCA_038220215.1 Propionibacteriales bacterium | reverse complement strand
CAAGTTCACCGGGCTCTCCCCGACGGTCGCCCTGCACATCCCGTGGGACAAGGTGGACGACTACGCAGCGCTCGCGTCCTACGCCGCCGACCTCGGTGTGGCGCTGGGCACGATCAACTCCAACACGTTCCAGGCCGACATCTACAAGTTCGGCTCCCTGACCCACGCCGATGCCGGTGTGCGGCAGACCGCGATCGCCCATCATCTCGACTGCATCGACATCATGGACGCCACCGGTTCGCGTGACCTGAAGATCTGGCTGGCCGACGGTTCCAACTACCCGGGCCAGGTCGACATCCGCGCCCGCCAGGATCGACTCGCCGAATCTCTCGCCGTGATCTACGACCGCCTCGGCGATGACCAGCGCATGGTGCTGGAGTACAAGTTCTTCGAGCCGTCCTTCTACCACACCGACGTTCCTGACTGGGGCACCAGCTACGTCCAGGTCGCGGCCCTCGGGCCGAAGGCGATGGTCTGCCTGGACACCGGCCACCACGCGCCCGGCACCAACATCGAGTTCATCGTCATGCAGCTGCTGCGGCTGGGGAAGCTCGGCTCGTTCGACTTCAACTCCCGCTTCTACGCAGACGATGACCTGATCGTCGGGGCGGCCGACCCGTTCCAGCTCTTCCGGATCCTGTACGAAGTGATCCGTGGCGGCGGCTACGGCCCCGACTCCACCGTCGCGTTCATGCTCGACCAGTGCCACAACGTCGAGGACAAGGTGCCGGGCCAGATCCGCTCCGTCCTCAACGTGCAGGAGATGACCGCCAAGGCCCTGCTCGTCGACCACGACGCCCTCGACACGGCACAGGCCGCCGGTGACGTTCTCGGCGCCAACGGCGTGTTCATGGACGCCTTCTACACCGACGTCCGCGCCGACCTCGCCGCCTGGCGTGAGACGCGCGGCCTGCCGGCCGATCCGATGGCAGCCTTCGCAGCCACCGGCTACCTGGGCAAGATCGCCGCCGACCGCGTCGGTGGCACCCAGTCGGGCTGGGGCGCCTGACCCCGTCCACCACACCGCGACGCCGCACCACCATCGAGGGCCAGCGCTAGCGTCGAGGACCAGCCCCCAGGGGCAGGCCCTCGACGTGAAGGCTGGCCTTCGGCGCGGGAGAGAGGACGACCGCGTCCTCCCACTGACGCTGCCGCACCCTCACGTTGCGCCAGTTGGTGCACGTTGCGCCCGCTCCAACAGGCGCAACGTGCACTAATGGGCGCAACGTGGGCGCAGCGGGGTTTGCGGGAGGCCAGCAGGGTGGCGGCGGGTGTGGTTGCCTTGACGGTGACGGCCAGCAGCCCTAGGCTATGAAAGGATTCAAGACCAGCAAGGAAGCGCCATGAATCTTCGTCTCCACACCGCCGTCGAGGTGGCTTCATGAGCCCCCGCTACTTCGCTGCAGCCGATCTCGGCGCGTCGAGCGGGCGGGTGATCCTCGGCACCCTGGAAGACGGACGGTTCACGCTCGCAGAGACGATCAGGTTCGAGAACGGCCCGGTTCCCGGCGACGACGGCAGCATCCACACCGATGCCCGCGGGCTCTTCGAGCACATCCGTGCCGGCATCGAGGCAGCCATCACCAAGAGCGGTGGCGCGCTGGAATCGGTGGGCGTCGACACCTGGGGGGTTGACTACGGCCGCCTCGGCTACGACGGCGAACTCCTTGAAGCGCCGTTCCACTACCGCGACGACCGCACCCGCGGAGTCCCCGAACTCGTGTTCGCCGGTCTTCCGGCCGAGCAGGTTTATTCCACCGCCGGACTGCAGGTGATGGCCTTCAACACGATCTTCCAGCTCGTCGCCGGACGCGACGACGCGCGCTGGCCGGAGGTGTCGCAGGTCCTGCTCACCCCCGACCTGATGTCGTACTGGCTCTGCGGACGCGCGGTCGCCGAGATGACCATCGCCTCGACCACCGGACTCCTCGACGTCGCCACCCGCACCTGGTCGGCGGACACCTGCGCGCACCTCGCCGATAACTACGGCCTGCCGGTGCCCCGCGTCCTGCCGCAGCTGGTCGAACCCGGCACGGTGCTCGGCGCCACGACCGATGGCCTGTTCAGCGTCCCGATCACGGTGGTGGCGGTCGGGGGTCACGACACCGCGTCCGCCGTCGCGTCCATCCCCGCAACGAACACCGATTTCGCGTTCATCTCCTCTGGCACATGGTCGCTGGTGGGCCTCGAACTCGAGGAGCCGGTGCTCAGCGCGGAGAGCCGGGCGGCCGACTTCACCAACGAGCTCGGCATCGATGGCACCGTCCGCTACCTGAAGAACGTGATGGGCCTGTGGGTGCTCAGCGAGAGCATCCGCACCTGGAAGGCCGCCGGCCGCGACATCGACCTGCTCGACCTGCTCGCTGCCGCCGCCGACCACCCGGGTCTGGGGTGCACCCTCGACATGACCGACGAGCGTCTGTTGCCCCCCGGCGACATGCCCGGACGCCTGCTGGCGATGGCCGCGGAGACCCACCAGGTGCTGGCTGACGACCCGGTGGCCGTCTGCCGCTGCATCCTCGATTCGCTCGCCGTCGCCTACCGTCGCACCATCGCCCGTGCCTGCGAGCTGGCCGGCCGCGAGGTGTCGGTTGTGCACATCGTCGGCGGCGGTTGCCAGAACACGCTCCTGTGCCAGCTCACCGCAGAGGCCACCGGGTTGCCGGTGATCGCGGGACCCGCCGAAGGGACGGCGCTGGGCAACCTGCTGGTCCAGGCACGAGCCTGCGGGGCATTGGCCGGTGACCGGACGGCGTTGCGCCAGGTGGCCATCGCCTCCTCCGACCTGACCACCTACACCCCCGGCGTCCTGCCGATCGCTCCGACCGACTGGGACCTCGCCGAGCGTCGCGCCTACCCGGCCAGGCCCTGACGGCGCCCTCCCGTCCGGACCAGGTTGGGGACGGTTCCAAACCCGGTCCACTGAGCAGTCGTTGTCGGTCGAGAGCGGACCGAGTTTGGAACTGTGAAGTCTCACACCTTCGTGGACGTTGATGTCTCACAGCTTCGTTGACAGATGTGTCTCGACCTTCGTGGACAGTTGGTGTTGACGGTTCTGTCTCACTGCTTCGTGGACAGTTGCCGTGGTCGGGCGGTCGGT
>JBBRIY010000366.1:0-3131 GCA_038220215.1 Propionibacteriales bacterium | reverse complement strand
TGGTGACGCTGCCGCTGCTGCTCACCGGCGTGCTGCTCTCCGCGATGCTCGCCGTGACCGCAGCCCTGCACGCCACATGGTGGCTGCGGCTTGTGCTGCTGATGGTCGGCGGGGCTGCCGTGGTGTTCTTCCTTTCCGACTTCCTGTTCGACCCGCCACGGCTTGGGGCGGCCGCACTGGCCTTCCTCGCCCTGATCACCTTCGCCATCATCCGGTCGTTCCGCAGCCACGCCTGGTGGGAGTTCCCCGCGGTCGCCCTGTTGGTGATGCTGGCGATCTTCGGGCCCTGGCTGGTGCCGGGAACGGAGGCGACCCTCGGCCTCGATTCCCGCCCCACCGCGCTGCATGGAGCCCTGCTGTCGCTCCAGCCGCTGGTGCTCCCCGCGATCATGGTTGCCGGCTCCGCCCCCGCGCAGATCGTGGTCACCGGTGCACAGGCCACCGCCGACCGCCCTGTGACCAGGGGAATCTTCTGGACGGGCTTCGCGATCGCCGTGGTCTGGCTCGGCATTGCCACCTACCTTGCTGCCGGTGGACGCGAGCTCAACGCCTCCGGACTCCTGGCCAGCGCCGTGCTGCTGGTCGTCGTGGCCGGCGTGCTCGCGATCCTCCTGCGCTACGCCCGGGTCCGCGTCCCCCCGTCCCCGGACGCCTATCCGCCGGTCTGGGGACGCTGGCTCTACCCCCTGGCCGCGTCGGTCGCCGCGGTGCCGGCGCTCGTCCTGCCGTTGATCATCGTCCGTGGCACCTTCCAGCTCCTCGGGCAGGAGGCGGCGGTGAGCGCCCTGAACGTCGCGTGGTTCGCCTTCCTTGACAACAACCCCGGGGTCCTGTGGCGCTTTGTGCTGGCGCCGGTCGTCCTTGTGATTGCGGTGAGCCTGGTGCGGCGGGACCGGCTGACCGAGGCCGTCGCTCTCTCGACCTTCTCGATCCTGCTGCTCAGCGACGCCATCGGCTCGCTGGCGGGACTCAGCTTCCTCCAGGACCGGACGACCACAGCGTTCGGGGTCATCGCGGCTTCGATCGCGCTGGTCGCCGCGGCCGTTTTGGGAGCGCTGCGACGCTTCGACCGCCTCCGGGCGATCGGGGTGATGACGGTGGTCCTGCTGGCCGTGCTGTACCCGTACCGCAACCTCATCGAGGACCCGGCCAGCGCGCTCGCCGTGCTCAGCCCCGCGGTGCTGCTGGTGTTCGGGCTGGCCTGGCGCGCGGCGACGGAAGCAGAGTTCACTTACGCCTCCACGCCGAAGTACCCGCAATCGACCAGGGTCCTGCTGTTCCTGGCGAACACACTGCTGGCAGCGACGGGGCTGGCGTACCTCGCTCTCGCAAGGGCAGCCGGCACGGACGCCGATCCCGCGCTCTGGGGCGCGCTGGGCGACACCGTGCTCGGCGACCCGTTGTACGTCACCGGCCTGGTCACCGGGCTGTGGTTCGTGCTGCACCCGGCCGCGCGACGCAACGTCCCGAGCGCCCCTGCGGGAGGTGCCGGGCAGGGCTCCTAGTCGGCGTCCACGAGCTGCGAAGCGCGCTGCGCGCCCAGCCGCTTCGTCCGGTAGTCGCGCACCAGCGCCGGCCAGTCGGTCTGCACCGCGTCCACGCCCAGGTCGAAGACCGGACCGTAGGCAGCAGCGGGGCAGTCGCTGATGGCCAACTCGTCGTCGAGCCCGCCGAACAGCGGGACGCCGGTGTTCAGCGTCACTGTGTTCACGAACACGAAGACACCCTGGCGGTGGCAGGTCTCGACGGTCTCCGGCGAGAACCACGGATGGTCACGGAAGTTGGTGATCAGCTCCACGCCCACCGTGTTCAGGCGCGGGTCCTGCAGCACGCGCTCGAGGTCCTCGGGACTTGCACAGATCGGGACGAACGGGAACTTCACGCGGAACTGGCGCAGCCGGTCGAGCGCCGCCTCCTCCCAGGCGGGGCACTTCATCAGGATCTGGTGGGCCATGATCAGCCCGTCCAGTGCCCTCAGAAGGTTCGGCCACCGCCACCAGGACCGGTCGACATTGAACAACACGTCCGTGCCCTTGAAGCCGTGCATCATCGGCAGCAGGTGCTCAACCTTCGCCGGACGCCCCGGTCGGTCCACCCAGATGTAGGCCTGCCGGTCGATTTCCTCTGCCGTGAGCAACTGCAGGTTCGGCTCGATACCGAGCATCTCCTGCTCACAGCCGTCGTGGAAGCAGTAGAACTCGCCGTCACGACTCGCGGTCACGTCGATTTCGACGATGTCGGCGCCTTGCAGCACAGCTGCCTTCACGCCGAGTGTGGTGTTGACTGCGACACTGCCGCCGCCACTGCCGCGGTGAGCCGAGATGAGCACCTGTTGCCGCTCGAAGACGCTGTTGATGTGTGCGTTCATGTCAGCAAACCGGGGCTGGCCGAACATTCCACCTCCGAGGGGTTGGGCGTCGACCAACAGCGTTGTCAGCCACTTTGGATGGTACCCACCCGGGCTGCAGGTTACGCCCCCCGCGGGTGCTCCGCGACGGTTTTCCCGATCCGCGGGGGCGGCAGTCTGGCCGCCCGCGCTGTGGGAGGATTGTCGACGGCTCAACGAAGGAGTGGCATGGCTGAATTCCGCTACGAGGACATGTTGCCGACCGGGGAGGACACCACTCCCTACCGGCTCCTCACCACCGACGGCATCGATGTGGTTGCCGGCCCGGACGGACGTACCTTCCTCAAGGTTGCACCCGAGGCGCTCGAGCTGCTGGCGGAGACCGCCATGCACGACATCGCGCACTACCTGCGTCCTGCGCACCTGCAGCAGTTGCGCAACATCCTTGATGACCCGGAGGCCAGCCCGAACGACAAGTTCGTCGCGCTTGACCTGATGAAGAACGCCAACATCGCCGCCGGCGGCGTGCTCCCGATGTGCCAGGACACCGGCACGGCGATCATTTCGGGCAAGCGCGGTCAGCAGGTACTCACCGACGGAACCGACGAGCGTCCGCTCAGCCAGGGCATCTACAACGCGTACACCAGGCTGAACCTGCGCTACTCGATGAACGCCCCCCTCACCATGTGGGAGGAGAAGAACACCGGCTCGAACCTGCCGGCCCAGATCGAGCTGTACGCCGACACCGCAGCCGGCCACGAGAACACCTACAAGTTCCTGTTCA
>JBBRIY010000365.1:0-3157 GCA_038220215.1 Propionibacteriales bacterium | reverse complement strand
GGGCGTTAGGGTGGCGGGGTGACCCAGCAGACGCCTCCCCGCGACGTTCGGGCCGCCCTGTCCCGGGCCTTCACCAGGGTGAGCGACGCGGTGCGGCGGATGGGCCCGCGGCTCTGGACTGCGATCGCGATCGGCGTCGTCGCGGTGCTGGCCGTCGTCGTCTGGGTGAATGCGATGGTGGCGCCGGTGACGCTGGCCGGACACCCCACGAGTACCGTCACGCCGCTACCCGCACCGACCACGGCAACGCCCACCCCCAGCGACTCCCCGGGTCCGTCGACCTCCGGATCACCGACCCCGTCGCCGGGCACCTCGCCGACGGCAAAGGTGCCGACGCTGAAGTCGTCGGGGAAGTTCACCACCTCGAGCGTCAGCGTCGGAGCCGTGAGCACCAGCGGTGACCTGCGCCGCTACAGCGTCCGCGTCGAGACCACTGCGAAGCTGAACGCCAACGCCGTAGGCCGTCAGCTGGCCGGGGTTCTCAACGACCCACGTAGCTGGACGGGGAGCGGCGGCGTCCGGTTCGCCCTGGTCGCCGACCCGGAAAAGGCCGACTTCAGCATCACCCTCGGGGCCCCCGGCACCCTCGCGAAGCTCTGCAAGGCGGACGCGGCCGGCACCTGCACCGACAGCGCCGACGTCGGAATCAATGCTGCCCTGTGGAGGGCTGCCCAGGGGGAGTACGCGGGCAACAACAGCGCCTGGCAGGCCTACCTGGTGAACCACGGCATGGGCCAGTTGCTCGGCGAGAACTCCGCGGATTGCCAGAAGAAGGGCGACCCGGCACCGGTGATGATGACGCAGGCAGGGGATCTGGGCGGCTGCGTCGCCAATCCCTGGCCCTATCCGTGATCGGTCGGGTCGTCGGCCGTGCCGCCTCGCTCGCAGCGAGCGCTCTCCTCCTTGCCGGCTGCACCCCCGCTGCCGCGCCGGACTCGTCCGGTGCCCCGTTGCCCGAAGCGGCGGTAACCGCGGCCCCCACACCTGAGGGGCCAGCAGTGGGCCCGCCGCTGGGCCTGCGGCTGATGAGCTTCAACATCCTCACCTCCGACCCGGTGATCTTCACGCGCAACCCGCGGGTGCCGCACGACGAGCTGGTCTTCTCCGCACGTGCTCCCCGGATCGCCAGCATGATCCAGAACGCCGATCCGGACGTTGTCGCGCTCCAGGAGAACTTCGGCGACCCGATGCCCTACGACCTCCTCAGCGGTCGCCTGCCCGGCTATACCTGGGTGAAGCCGGCGGAGCAGGTGAGCCTGCTCGTTCGAACGTCACGCTTCACGGTGGTGGAGACCGGCTACCGCGACCTGCACGCGACGGAGAAGGGTTTCCTCTCCTGGGCGCGGGTGCGGGACGCGACAACTGGTGGCGACCTCTGCCTCTTCGATGTCCACCTTCGTGCCGGCCGGGGACGCGTGGAAGCCCGGATCCGCTCGGCTGAAGTCGTCACCATGCGGGCGATCCTTGCCAGGCTGAACCCGGGCCATACCCTGCCGGCAGTCGTGATGGGCGACTTGAACACCTCCTCCACCGAGCAACGGGCACTATTCCGGGACCCGGTGGTCAACCTGGGTAGGGACGGGCTCGTCGATGCTGCGACGGTGGCCGGAGAGGACGCCTCGAACGTCCCTGACGCGGACACCCCACACGGCTTCGAAGCCACCATCGCAGGCAGGACCTACCCGAAGGTGGTGCGGCGTACCGGCCTGCGATTCGACTTCATCTTCGTCCCGAAGGCGTGGGGGGTGAAGTCCTTCGCCGTCCTCACCGGTCCCACCGTCACGCGCACGGTGGTCAGCGGTCACCGGCTGTACCGATGGGTCGGGATCGTACCGTCGGACCACTCACCGGTGGTCGCCCAGATCGAGTTCCCCAGCTGACGCAGCCTGGGCTTCGGCAGAAGCAGCGGGATGGACGGCCCTGCCGGCGTGGACGGGGTTCAACCGGCCGGGCTCATCGCCCACGGGAGTGCCGAGGACGCACGGAAGGCCTCCGGCCCGGCCTCGCCGCCGAGTTGACCCGCCAGCAGTTCCCGTGCCCGGGACAGGTGCTCGTTGAGCAGCGCTGCGGCTCCCTCGGCGTCGCCGCCCTCGATCTGGGTGAGGATGCGGGCGTGCTCAGCGACGATCACTTCGGGGCTGAGTTGCTGGCTGCCCTGCAGCTGGGCCATGCAGAGCTTCACCTCGAAGGCCAGGGAGCCGTAGACATTGCTCGTGCGAGCGCTGCCGAGGGAGTCGATCAGCGCAGTGTGGAAGCGCATGTCGGGTTCGACGATGTCGAAGCTGCCCTGACGCCACAGCTCCTCGATCTCGGCGTTGGCCAGCCGGGCCTCCAGGGGCACTTCCCTGCGGTCGGCCAGGCGGCGCAGCACCTCCGACTCCAGGTAGGCGCGGGTGCGGTAGATGTCGCGGACGTCAGCGGCCCCGAGCTTGACGACGCGGGCCGTCTTGTTGTTCCTGCGTACGAGGACCTTGTCGCTCACCAGTCGCTCGATGGCTGCCTTTGCCGTGGCCCGGGCGATGTCGTAACGGGTAGCGACCTCGGCCTCGGTAAGTGGCTGGCCCGGCTTCAGTTCCCTGGCCAGCACCTGCGCCTTCAGGTCTTCCACGACTGCGTCGATGACAGACGTGACGACGATGTTCCTGACCACGATTTCACCTGCTCCTGAGCGTGCTAACGGCATCCTAATGCGGCCACGTCAACTAGTTCACCGAACGAGTAAAGCCTAACCCCTTGCACAACCGGTCTACTTGTTCGACAATCCTACCTGTACGTCAATCTCAGTGAGGAGATCCCCAAGGTGTTCACCCAGCCTCTGGCGCCGATCGCGGGCAGTCTTGCCCTCTCGGCGCTTCTAGCCGCTCTACCGCTCATTCTTCTGTTCATCCTGCTCGGCGTCTTCAAGATGAAGGCCTGGTTGGCGGCAGTCATCGGGGTGGCCACATCGCTCATCGTGGCGATCGTCGGATGGGGCATGCCCGCAGCCATGGCCCTCAGCGCCACGGGCGAGGGAGTCTTCTACGGTGCCTTCCCGATCATGTGGATCCTGCTGAACGCGATCTGGGTCTACCAGTTGTCGGTCATCACCGGCTGGTTCGACACCCTGGGATCGCTGATCCGCTCGGTCTCCAATGACCAGCGCATCCTCGCGATCCTG
>JBBRIY010000364.1:0-3196 GCA_038220215.1 Propionibacteriales bacterium | reverse complement strand
GAGCGGACGCAGTGGTACTTCCAGCGCTACATCGAGCACCTGCCGGCCGCCGGCGAGATCCGTCTCATGGACCGGTCCTGGTACAACCGGGCCGGCGTCGAACGGGTGATGGGCTACTGCACCGCGGCCGAGTACCAGCGCTTCCTGCGGCAGTGCCCGATCTTCGAGCAGATGCTGGCCGAAGACGGGATCATGCTGCGCAAGTACTGGTTCTCGGTCTCCGGCGGGGAGCAGGAGAAGCGCTTCCGCTCCCGGATGACCGACCCGATGCGACGCTGGAAGCTGTCGCCCACCGACCTTGAGTCGCTGACCCGCTGGGAGGACTACAGCCGGGCCAAGGACGAGATGTTCGTGCACACCGACCTGCCGGGGAATCGCTGGCGTGTCGTCGAGGCGGAGGACAAGAAGCGCGCACGCGTCAACATGATCGCCGACCTGCTGGATTCCGTGCCCTACGAGAAGGTAGAACGCCCGGATCTCACGCTCCCCAAGCGGCCACGCTCCACGGGTTACCGTCGGACGGAGCGCGACCTTCAGCTCTATGTCGGCGACTTCGCAGCGGCGCTCGAGAACTCCGGCACGCTTCGCAAGAAGTACCTCGATCCTGAGGACTCGGACCTTCCCACCTTCTCCATTCCCGATTCCGTCGCCCCACCCAAGCACCCCGAGGAGGATGCCGGCGAACAGGCCTGACGGATCGTCCCGGGTGGGGGAGGGGCAGTCGGCGTCAGCGCGATTCCTCGAGCGGATCAGGCCCACCGTCCGGCTCGATCGCCTGGGCGGGCGGCTGGTCGGGGACTCCACCGTGCTGGGCGATCCGCCGGTCGCGCCGGTCGAGCCTGAGCAGGATCCGGTGCACGGTGATCAGCAGCGCGAGCCAGGCCAGCCCGAAGACCCAGCCGAACATGACGTCGGTCAGCCAGTGGTGGCCCAGGTACACACGGCTCAATCCCATCGCGAGAGCCCACGCGATCCCCAGGATGGGGCACAGGACCCTGACCCAGAGGCGTTTCGACAGCCACCAGGCCAGGTAGGCCAGCATCAGCGCGATCACGGTGCTGTTGAGCGTGTGACCGGAGGGAAACGACGGCGCGTACTCATAAGGCGGTACCGCCAGGGACAGGGGTGGTCGCGCCCGGCCGACGACGGTCTTGCCGACGCTTGTGAAGATCAACGATCCCGCGGCTGCGATGCTCATCATCAGCGGGATGGAACGCCGCCGCCAGTACGCGAACATCGCGATGGTCAGCGTCAGGGTGATGAACACCATCGAGGCGGTTCCCCCGAGGTTGGTGAAGGCTGTCACCCACCGCTCGCCCTCGGGGCTGCGTAGTGCGACCGCGAGATCGAGGGTCGGCCCATCGAGCCCGCTCACCCCACCGCCGCTTGCCACGTCCTGGTACACATCAGCGCTCGCGCTGATAAGCAGGCTGAAGGTGGTCGCACCTACCGCGGCGGTCAGCAGCAGGGCGACGTGGGTGCCGACATAGCGACGGACGCCACGAATGACCTTGGCGGTCGATGTGGTGAGCTCCGACATCAACGACTTCCCTCTCCTTGGACAAATCGACGGTACCCAGCCCTGATCGACCGGCTCAACCCTGGACGGTCAGTTCACTCATCGAGCGGGGCGCGCCATCCGGCGTCCACCACACGACCCGAGTACTGCCGGGCTTCGGAACCCTGCCCGTGGTCCGCGACCATCGGGTTGATCGTGCCCTGGAGCTGGGCATCCCTGCGCCTCACCACATCCCGGACCCGGTCGTACCCACCTGCGGCGCGCAGCCGCTCGAACTGAGCGTGCGGATTGAAGACGAGAACCGGCAGCGGCGAGCGTCGCGCGAGCCGCGACGACATGGGGTGCATCCCGATCACGAACGCAGCGGTACCGGCGACACTGAAGCAGAAGTGCGGGTTGGTGGGGTCGCTCGACACGGCGGGGTCCCAATCGGACGGATCGAGGTCCCGAAGCAGGTCGAGCTGGCGCCACAGGAGGCGCTCAAACTCCTCCTCAGAAGCCGGACCAGGCCCGCGGAATGCCGCTATGAACGAGCGGAATCCGGCTTCATCGCACGGTGCGGTGACGAAGGCGGACAGCCGGTCGAGGAGCAGTCCCGTGGACTCGGGTTCGGCCATCGAGGCGAACACCGCCACCTCCACGGTGTTCCGGTTCACCACCGACTTGGCCCCCACGCAGGGGTACTCGGGGCCGCGGATCATCGTTCGCAGGGCGTCGGCGATCTCCTCCTCCGGAGCCCCTGCGAGCTGCGCCCCTGTGGCAGCAGTGTCCGTTTCAACCCTGATGCTCATCTCCTGCATTGCCCTTCTGCCGCGAGCGACGCCCTCTGGCTGCCCCTTCGTGTCCTTCCGCTACCCGCTGCAGCCGGGCGAGTAACGGGCGGTGGTGTGCTCCCACAGGGGACGGTTCGCACAAGCCGGGCTGGGTATCGTGAGGAGGGCCAGCGATGAGGAGCGACATGAAACGGCTTTCCCCCCAGACCGGCACAGGCTTCGAGCTTCGAGCCGGCCAGCAGCTGGTGGTGGTCGATCCCACCGGCGGGCAGGTCAGCGACCTCTATGCCGTCGCCGCAGACGACCACGAGGAATGGCTGTCGAGTGGCCGTACGATCGACTACGCCAATACCGTGTTCCTGACCACTGGCCACCTGCTCTACAGCAATCGCTCACGACCCATGCTGACGATCGTCGAGGACACTTGCGGGCGTCACGACTTCACGCTGACGCCGTGCAGCCAGGAGACCTTCGACCTGTTGTACCCCGAGTTCGAAGGCCGGCCCCACCGCAGCTGCCTGGAGAACCTGCATTCCGGGCTCGGTCCCTACGGCATCGCCAGGGACCGGATCGCCACATCGTTCAACATCTTCATGAACGTGTGGACCGACACCGATGGCACGCTCCACATCGATCCTCCGCTCTCGGTGGCGGGGACGCGTTTCGTGGTGCGGGCAGAGACGGACCTTGTCGTCGGGCTGACGGCATGCTCGGCGGAGAAGTCGAACGGCGGCGTGTGCAAGCCGATCGACTACGAGGTGCAGGATGCCTCTGGAACTCCGGTCGACTGACCAGCATCGGGGCGGCGCCGGACGCGATCGGTTCGGAGCTGCCGGGCCGCAAGCTCTGGCTGAGCAGGGTCACCTTTGATGGGCCGAGAGCGGTCGTCGAACCGCCGCAGGGG
>JBBRIY010000363.1:0-3205 GCA_038220215.1 Propionibacteriales bacterium | reverse complement strand
CTCCGCGCTGGCCGCAGCCAACAACGTGACGGTCTCGATCTACGACCTCGGCGTTGCGGTCGACTTCCCCGACCTGCCGGCAGAGATCAGCCGCTTCAAGGTGCGCCAGTCCTCCGGTGCCATTCACCTGACGGACGCGCTCACCCGCGAACAGGTGGAGCAGGCGCTCGCTGCCGGAGACCTGATCGCGGAGGAGCAGATCGCCGACGGCGCCCAGCTGCTGATCTCCGGTGACCTCGGCATCGGCAACACCACGATCGCGGCTGCGCTGATCGCGGCAAGCCTCGGCGTCCCCGCCGCAGCCGTCACCGGGCGTGGCACCGGCATCGACGAGGGCACGCTCGCCCACAAGACGGCGCTGATCGAGGCCGCCCTCGCCAGGACCGGCGATCGCGTCGCCGACCCCGTCGAGCGTCTCGCTGCCCTGGGAGCAGCCGACTTCGCCGCTGCCGTCGGTTTCATCACCGGCGCTGCCCGCCGCGGCGTCCCGGTGCTCCTCGATGGCGTGATCGCGGTCTCCGAAGCGCTGGTGGCAGAGGATCTCGCTCCCGGCACGAAGGCGTGGCTCCAGGCGGGGCACCGTTCGACGGAGCCCGGCCAGGCCCTCGCGCTGGACCGGCTCGGGCTCAAGCCCCTCGTGGACTTCTCGATGCGACTCGGTGAGGGCAGTGGTGCTGTGCTCGCCGTCCCGATGGTGCGCTCCGCCGTCGCTGCCCTCAACGGGATCGCGCAGCTCTCCGACCTGACGTGAAATCCTTCGCCGGGCTGCGCCTCGCCGTCGGCCTGCTGACGATCATTCCGGTGCGCCCACCCACGACCATCGGACGGCGTGAGGCCCGCGCTGCCATGCTGCTCGCGCCCTTCGCTGTGCTGCCGGTGGCCCTCGCTGCCGGGCTGGTGGGATGGGGTGCGACCCTCGTCGGGGTGCCGGCTCTCGCCGCCGGGCTCGTGTCGGTGACGGTCCTGGCTCTCGGCACCCGGGCGATGCACCTGGACGGCCTCGCGGACACCACCGACGGCCTGGGTAGCGGCAAGGACGCCGACCGTGCGCTGGAGATCATGCGACGCGGCGATGTCGGGCCCATGGGAGCGGTGGCACTGATCCTCGCGCTGGCGATGCAGGCCGTCGCCGGGGGTGCCCTTCTTGGACGTCCGTTCGGCTGGTTGCAACTGGTGGTGCTGATCTGTCTCTCCCGCGCAGCCCTGCTGTTCGGATGCGTGGAGGGCGTGCCCCCTGCCCGTCCCGACGGGCTGGGGGCCCTGGTTGCCGGCAGCGTGGGCGTGCCTGCTGTGGTGGTCAGCTGGCTGGTCGGTCTCGCGGCGGCCACCGGGGTCGCGATGCTGGCCGGTCAGGCCGCCTGGGCTCCTGCCGTCGGGGTCGTTGTGGCGGTGCTGGCGTGCCTGTGGCTGGTGCTGCGCTGCGTCCGTCGTCTCGGCGGTGTCACCGGGGACGTTCTCGGTGCGCTCGTTGAGGTGTGCGCGACCGTCCTGCTGGTCACCGCGACGGCGTGGCCTGCGGGCTGGTGAGGATGACCCCGACGGTCAGAGCGACAGCGGGCGTCCAGCCACCATCAGGTAGACCTGGTCACAGGCGGCAGCGACGTGCTGGTTGAGCCGGCCGAGGTTGTCGGCGAACAGCCGTCCGGAGCGGTACTCCGACACCACGCCCCAGCCGACCTCGTTGGTCACGATGACGACGTCGCCTGCATGCTCCCGCATGGCTGCGACAAGGGAGGACGACTCTTCCGCCAGGCGATGGGACCAATCCGGCGACTCTGCGTCCCAGGCCTGCCAGGAGTCGAGCAAGCGCGTGAGCCAGGTGCCGAGGCAGTCGATCAGCACCGGTCCGGGCGCGTCGGCGATGGCCTCGGCGAGGGCAAGGGTCTCCACCGTCCGCCAGGTTGACGGGCGGCGCAGCTGGTGCGCTGCGACGCGGGCTGCCCACTCGGCGTCGGCGACGGGGTCGGCGGGATAGCCGGGGGTGAGATAGCTCACCGGATCGTCGACGGAGAGCAGCGATTCGGCGTAGCGGGACTTGCCGCTGCGCACTCCTCCGGTGACCAGGACGTGAGCCATGGGCCGAACCCTACTAACCTCACGGGGGTGAGCGACTCCAACGCGTTCGTATCAACCGGCCGGCTGGCGCCGGCGCCGGAAGTGCGGCGCATCCTCGCCGCCGTCCACGCAGAGGTGTCCGGGGTCACCGACGGCGAGAACTCCGACGTCTATCCCGCACTCGAGCGAGCCGATCCGGAGCGCTTCGGACTGAGCGTTGTCGGGACGGACGGGCAGGTGTTCGATGCCGGTGACGCCGGGGAGCCGTTCTCGTTGATGAGCGTTGCCAAGCCGTTCACGTTCGCGCTGGTCTGCGCCCACCTGGGAGCTGGCCGGGCCCGCGCTGAACTGGGCGCGAATGCCACCGGGCAGGCCTTCAATGCCGTCGACCCGGTGCTGGCTGCGCCCGGCGGCCGCACCAATCCGATGGTCAACGCCGGTGCCATCGCGACCTGCAGCCGTCTGCCGGGCAGTGACGTCGAGGAGCAGTGGAGCCAGCTCCTGGCCGGGCTCTCGGCCTTCGCCGGACGCGAACTGGCCATCGACGACGAGCTGTACGCAGGCGTGAGCGCCACCAACTTCCGCAACCGGGAGATCACCGCAGCGCTGCACGCGCAGGGCGCGCTGGCCGGTGACCCCGACGATGCCCTTGAGCTGTACACCCGGCAGAGCAGCGTGCTGGTCACCGCGCACGACCTGGCGGTAATGAGCGCGACACTGGCCGACGGGGGCGTGAACCCGGTGACCCAGAACCGCGTGATCGCCCAGGCGCTGTGCCAACCCGTCCTCGCCGTCATGGCGACGGCCGGCATGTACGAGCGGTCGGGCGACTGGCTCTACGACGTCGGGCTGCCCGGCAAGTCGGGCATCGGCGGTGGTGTGCTCACGGTCTCGCCGGGCAAGGCCGGCCTCGGCAGCTTCTCCCCGCGCCTGGATGCTGCCGGCAACAGCGTCCGTGGTGTGCTGGCAGCCACCCGGCTGGCCGCCGAGCTGGGCCTCGGCCTGTTCAGCTCTCGCCCCACCACCTGATACCGAGCTGCCGTACCAAACTGGACCGAATTGGGGACGGTTCCAAACTCGGGCCAGCCAGCCGGCTGGACCGAGTTTGGAACCGACCCCAATTCGGTCCGGCCCAGGGGGGTTCAGGGTC
>JBBRIY010000362.1:0-3212 GCA_038220215.1 Propionibacteriales bacterium | reverse complement strand
CCCGACCACTCGGGTCGACTGGTGCCGAAATTGCTGCCGAGATCACCGAGGCCGGCCGCTGACAGCAGTGCGTCACAGGCTGCGTGCGCGGCCACGTCCCCGTCGGAATGCCCGGCGAGTCCTGCCGGCTCATCGGGAAAGCTGAGACCCGCGAGCATCATCGGTACGCCGGCGGCGTAGGCGTGGGTGTCGGTGCCGATGCCGACTCTGAAGTTCATGCGTGGCTCCTGACGATGGCCTCTGCGAACAGCAGGTCGAGGGGTTCGGTTACCTTGAGGGCCTTCGGGTCTCCTGCGACGAGTTCCACCGGGTAGCCGAGGGCCTCAACGGCCGCTGCGTCGTCGGTGACCTGGAGGCCCTGGTCGGCTACCAGCTGGTGCGCCCGCTCCAGCACGTCGCGGGCGAAGCCCTGGGGTGTCTGGACCACCCGGAACCGGTTACGGTCGACGGTCACGGAGCCGACGCCCGTCAGCTCACGGATCGTATCCACCACCGGCAGCACCGGGATCGCGGCCACAGCACCGTCGACAAGGGCCTCGATCACCCGGCGGACAAGATCACCCGGCACCAGGGCACGGGCCGCGTCGTGCACCAGCACGAAGCGAGCGACGGCGAGGTCTGGGTCCGTTGCGATCGCCGCGAGTCCGTTCAGGACGGAGTCCTGCCGCTCGGCGCCGCCATGGATGCAGCGTGCGGGAACCGGTGAGCTGGCCACCACGGCGGCGAAGGCATCGTCCAGTCCGGGTGCGATGACGATCACGACCCGGTCGACCCCGCCAGCGGCAAGGCCGTCGAGGCTGTGGCTGACAAGGGGACGTCCGTCCAGCTGACGCAGGGCCTTGGGGATGTCGCCACCGAGACGGGAACCAGAACCGGCCGCCACCACGAGAGCGACGACCGGTTCCATGTAGTGCAGTGTGCCGTTGACGGGCTCAGGAAGCGAGTACCTCGTCGAGGAGGACCTCAGCGCGATCCTCGGCGACCTTCTCAGCGAGTGCGAGCTCGGAGACCAGGATCTGCCGTGCCTTGGCGAGCATGCGCTTCTCGCCGGCCGAAAGGCCGCGTTCCTTCTCGCGGCGCCACAGGTCGCGGACGACCTCTGCCACCTTGAGAACGTTGCCCGAATGGAGCTTCTCGAGGTTCGCCTTGTAGCGGCGTGACCAGTTGGTGGGCTCCTCCGCGTGGGGCGCCCTCAGGACAGTGAAAACCCGTTCGAGACCGTCAGCGTCGACCACGTCGCGGACGCCGACCAGATCGAGGTTGCAGGCAGGGACGCGGACGACCAAGTCGTTCTGGCCCACAATCCGCAGGACCAGATAAAGCTGGTCCTCGCCTCTTATCTTTCGGGTTTCCAGAGCTTCGATGACTGCCGCACCATGATTGGGGTAGACCACCGTTTCACCGATTGTGAACGTCATAACAGCTTTGACCACCTTTCCCGACTGCCCAGTCTAGCACGATTCCACTGACAGCCGGCATGTCTCTCCTAGCCAGAGGCGTATTGGGGTCTTGACAGACATTCGGTTCTGTGCTTTCGGCAGGGACTAACAACTCGTCTGCAATCGCTCCTTGCCAGACCCATGTCTCAACAGCCAAGGGCCCGCCGGCATTCCACCGACGGGCCCTGGTCAGGCACGGATCATGCGACCGCAACGACCTCCTTCTTCGGCCACACGGTCTTCATCGTGAGCACTGCTGCTGCAGCGACAACGACACCGGCAACGAGGCTGATCAGGAAACCGAAGATCGCGAACGGCAACGGCTGGAACGCGAAGAGGACGAAGATGCCGCCGTGAGGGGCCCGCAGGCCCACACCCAGCGCCATGCTCAGCGCCCCGGTCACTGCCCCGCCGACCATCATCGACGGGATCACCCGCAGCGGGTCACCGGCGGCGAAGGGGATCGCGCCTTCGGAGATGAAGGACGCGCCCAGTAGCCAGGCCGCCGTGCCGTTCTCGCGCTCGACCTCGGTGAACAGCTTCTTGCGAACCACCGTGGCAAGGGCCATCGCCAGCGGCGGGACCATACCCGCAGTCATGACCGCAGCCATCACGGCGAAGTTCGCGCCGGTGGCTGCAGACAGGCCGGCCGTGGCGAACAGGTACGCAGCCTTGTTCACCGGACCACCGAGGTCAAAGCACATCATCAGGCCCAGCACGACACCGAGGAAGACGGCAGAGCCACCAGACATCCCCGTCAGGCCGTCCTGCATCGACTTGGTGAGGTTCGCCAGCGGCGCACCGAGCAGGAAGTACATCAGGGCACCAACGATGGCCGTCACCACGAGCGGGATGATCACGACGGGCATCAGGCCGGCCAACCAGCGCTTCACCTTGATGCCGGAGATCCACAGGGCGATCACACCGGCCACCAGCCCGGTGACCAGGCCGCCGATGAAGCCGGCGCCGAGGGTCACGGAGATCGCGCCGCCGACGAAGCCGGGAGCGATACCCGGACGGCCGGCGAGGGCGTAGGCGATGTACCCGGACAGGGCGGGCACGAGGAAGCCGAACGCTGCTCCGCCGATGGCGAAGAGGACGGCACCGAGGTAGTTGATCCCCGAGGCCCAGCCGGCGGCGATGGCGAGGGCGCCGATCGACTTGCCGCCGTCGATGCCGACCTGGCAGGCGTCGGCCGTCAGCCAGGTGAGCTGGGCGCAGGTTCGGGCCCCGTTCACACCGGGCGAGAGTGCGATGTCGAACCCGCCGAACAGGAAGCCGAGGGCGAGCAACAGGCCGCCGGCAGCGACGAACGGGATCATGTAGGAGACGCCGGTCATCAGCGCCTGCTGGATGCGCCTGCCGATGCTCAGCTGCGAACCACCGCCTGCGCTGGCGCCGCCTGCCGAGGCCGTACCGGCCACCTTTCGAGCATTCGGGTTGTCTGCTGCGACGAGGGCCTCCGCGACCATCTTCGCCGGCTCGTTGATGGCCCGCTTGACCCCGCCTTCGATCACCGGCAGTCCCGCGAAGCGCTCGCGGTCACGGACGGGGACGTCGGTGGCGAAGATCACGGCGTCAGCGCGGGCGATCAGGGCCGGGTCGAGCCATTCGACCTTGCCGGAACCCTGAGGTTCGACGTGCATCTCGATGCCGGCGGCCTTCCCCGCCTGCTCGAGGCCGTCGGCTGCCATGAAGGTGTGCGCGATGCCGGTGGGGCACGCGGTGACGGCGACGAGCAGCTTGAACGGCGGCTCGTTGCCGGACGCAGCC